>JACQLK010000002.1 GCA_016204145.1 Candidatus Pacearchaeota archaeon
ATATAGTATAATAAATATTATATATAATATAAGAAACATTAAATTAACTATCATAAATAATCCCTATTGGAATGGTCAGAATAGAATAGAGTAATCATAATAGATTAAAATAAGGAAGATTGAAAGCAGCTTAACAAACAAATATTATGATAGATTAGAATAAATAATCATAATAGATTAGAATGGCTTTTATTTGAAAAGAAATTCCCCGCCTTCTTGGATTTCGGATTTTCTAAACGAGAATTTTGAAATTGCAGATGAATTTGTGTTACTTTTTGGATTTCATGGAAAAACCCCTGTTTTAATCTTAGAATTTCTGTGGAATAATTTTTGTTTTACTCTTGAACTTTTCACGGAAAAATCTTTGCATTGTTTTTTGGTCTTTGTGTCGTTTTCGGGTTTTCCGCAGTTTTAAGTTTTCCACGGAAATTTCCGTTTTACTCTTAAACTTTCCGCGGAAAAATTCCCATGTTATTTTTGAGTAATTCCCATGTTATTTTTGAGTAATTCCCATGTTATTTTTGAGTTTTTCACGGTTTTAAGTTTTCCACAGGAAAAAAAGGTGTCTTTCTTTTTTAGTAGTTATAATTGTTTATATACTAACCTCGTTTTTTCCGAAGATAAATGTTTAATTCGTGATTTTCCAGACGAAATCAAGGTGTCTGGGGTTTTAAGTTGAAAGGGGAATCATCCTTACGGACGAAAACAGCTCAAATAAAATTCGACAAACAAATTTAAAAGAGGCAATATGACCAAAGAACTTGACAGCATTTTTGAATCGTTTGACAAGAACAACATATTCAAAGACAAATCGGTTTTGCAAACAAATTACCAACCGAGGGAGATTCCATACAGAGACGAGCAGATAAAACAAATTGCCTCAATACTTGCGCCGATTCTGAGGGGAGAGAAACCGAGCAATCTTTTTCTTTACGGAAAAACCGGCACGGGAAAAACGCTCTCAGTCCAATATGTCAAAGAAGGGCTTATGAAAAGGGCGGACAAGACAAACGGATTCAATTTGAGAATAGAATATTTGAATTGCAAACTGAAAAAAATTTCAGACACGGAATACAGGATTCTCGCGGAATTGATAAGGAAGCTCGGAGGAGAGGTTCCAGACACAGGATTGCCGACAGAATCGGTTTACAACAGATTCATCGAGATAATCGATTCAGAGAAGCAGCTTGTGATTTTGATTCTTGACGAAATAGACCAAACGGTCAAAAGAATTTCAGACGGTTTTCTTTACAATTTGACCCGGCTGAATTCAGAATTGTCGAAAAGCCAGATTTGCATCGTCGGAATAAGCAACGACCTGACTTTTTTGGAGGGGTTGGATCCGAGAGTGAGAAGCTCGCTTTCCGAGGAAGAAATTGTTTTTCCGCCTTACAATGCGCTGCAGCTCAAGGAAATTTTGAGAATACGCGCGAAAGAGGTTTTCAAGGAAGATGTAATGAACGACGGCGTTATTGAAAAATGCGCGGCGTTTGCGGCGAGGGAACACGGGGATGCGAGGAGGGCGCTGGACTTGCTGAGAATTTCCGGAGAGCTTGCGGAAAGGGACGGAAGCAAAAAGGTCATGATAAAGCATATCGACGAGGCAAACAACAAAATCGAAAGAGACAAGATTCTTGACATAATAAAAACAGAGCCGAAGCAATTTCAACTCGTCCTTTATTCGATAATTCATCTGGTTCAGAAAGGGAAAAATTTGCAGACAACTTTCGGAAAAAAAGACGACGCGAAAAAAAACGGGGCGATTTTTACCGGCGACGTTTACAATCATTATCACAATCTTTGTTTGAAGAATAAAATGGAAATCCTAACCCAAAGAAGGGTCTCGGACATAATCCAGGAATTTGACATGCTCGGGATAATCAACGTGAGGGTAATTTCAAAAGGGCGCGGAGGAAGGATGAGGGAAATAACCCTTGCAATGTCGGACAACATCACGGAAAAGGCGAAGGAAATCATAGAGACGTCGCTTCATTACGGATAATGCTCATGGAGAATCTTTAAACTATTGCCGAACAAATTTCAAAAAAATAAAAATTTAGGGGGTAAACCCCAACATACCGCTAAAATGGTTAAAAAAATTTATTTAATAGGGGGAGGAAATATTCGTAGCGGAGAAACAAAAGAGTTGGATTCAAAAGCACTTTCAGAAGCCGAGAATAAAAACGTTTACGTTATTAACCTAACTACTAATGACAAACAAAAGATAAAGGATTACAAGGAGTTTATGGTTTCTTATCTTAAAAGTTTAAATGCACAAGAAATAAATTTTTTATCTGATTTCAAATCCCACAAAGAAACTAAAACTAAAATTAATAGTTCCGGCTTAATTTACATTATGGGGGGAGATACTGAAATTTTAATAGAAAATATAAAAAAGATGAAAATTGCCCCGATAATTAAGTCCTTTAAAGGAATTATTTTGGGAAATAGCGCCGGAGCATATTTACTTTGCAGAGGATATGTTAAAACAAAAGATTCGCAAAACGAAGAAATAGTTAAGGGATTAGGTTTTATTAAATTTTATATAAAGGTGCATTATAATAAAGAATTTGACAAGAATTTGTTAAAATTATCAAGGGATAAAGAGATTTATGGTGTTCCAGAAAAATGTGCAATTGTCCTTAATGATAATTTAAAATTTATTGGAGACATTTATTTATTTTCAAAAGGAAGGAAAAATAAAATCAACTAAAATGGATTCAAAAGAGATACTTGGTTTTTGCCTGAAGAATGGACTTTTGATAGACCGGGAAGTGCTGGGTTTGTTCAACGGAACCGACGAGGACGCGACGAAATTCATAATCGAGAGGATAAAAGAGCGCACAAACAATCGGGTTATAACGAAAAATATTTTTTTTGAAAACAACAAAGCAGAGGAATTTTTCTCGGAAATTCCCGAGGACAAAAAAGAAAACATACAAAAACTTAAAATAAAACTCGGATTGAGCATTGAAATTTCAAAATCGTCGCAGGAATCGGCTCAATCAAAATTTCTTTCAGAAATTTCAAAATCGTCGACAGAAAATCGGCTCAATGAGCTTCAGGAAAAAACCAAATCGCCACAAGAATCGTCTCAAATAAAATTTGATGAACAAATTTCAAAGGAAACAGGGCAGAAAATTCTTTCCGACACTTCTGTCAAGGTTGTTTCGACTTTTCCGGCGACAAGCAAGGGCTCAGACATGAAAAATTTTACGACTTATTTCAGGAACAGGTATTCGGAAATGAAATCTTTTTTGCAGGAAAGGCCCGAACTTACAAATTTGCTTTCAATAAACAAAATTTCCAGCAACAGGCAGGGGATTTCAGTAATAGGAATGGTTTCGGACAAAAAAACCACAAAAAATAAAAACATAATTCTTGAAGTCGAGGATTTGACGGGAAAAATAAAGGTCTTGGTTTCGGAATCAAAGAAAGAACTTTATGAAAAGACGCAGGATATCTGCCTTGATTCGGTTCTCGGCTTTAAATGCACCGGAAACCGGGAAATTCTTTTCGCAAACGAGATATTTTTTCCGGACGCCTCCATTCCCGAAAGAAAAAAATCCCCTGTTGAAGAGTGCGCCATTTTCATAAGCGACATTCACGTCGGAAGCAAACTTTTTCTTGAAAAAAATTTTCTCAATTTTATCGATTATCTGAACGGAAGAACCAAAAATTCTCCGGAAGCTGATAAGATAAAATATCTTTTTGTCGTCGGCGATTTGATAGCCGGCGTAGGGGTTTATCCGAATCAGGAGAGGGACTTGGAGATAAAGGACATCGAGGGGCAGTATGCAAAATTTTACGAGCTTTTCAGCAAAATAAGGGACGACATAAAAATAATAATCATTCCGGGGAACCACGACTGCGTCCGTTTGGCGGAGCCGCAACCGATGCTTGACGAGAAATACGCATGGCCGGTTTACAATCTGAAAAATGCGACGCTGGTTTCAAACCCTTCAATGATAAACATCGGCTCAAGGGACGGATTTTCCGGATTTGATGTTTTGCTTTATCACGGATTTTCATATTTTTATTACGCGAACACGATTCCAAAACTGATTGCACAGGATTCGGCAAACGCGCCGGACAAGATAATGCATTATCTTCTTCAAAACAGGCATCTTGCGCCGACGCATGCGTCCGTCCAGTATGTTCCGCATGAAAAAGACCCTTTGACGATAAGAAAGATTCCGGATATTTTTGTTTCGGGGCACACCCACGCCGGAACGGTTTCATATTACAACAACATCCTTGTCATTTCGAGTTCGTGCTGGGAAGACCTCACGCCGATTCAGGAAAAATTCGGGAGCAAGCCGAATTTCTGCAAGGTCCCGATGTTTAATTTGAAAACCCGGCAAATAAAAATCCTTGATTTTGAGGACGAGGAGCATAAAAATAAAATTGCGGCAAAGATGGCGGAGAAAAAATCGCCACAGGAAATGGCTCAATCAAAATTTCTTTCAGAAATTTCAAAATCGCCGACAGGAAAACCAGCTCAATTAAATTTAGCGAGAAGCTAGCATATAAAGCGATTACGCATATGCATCGCGAGGCACGGAAAGGAAAAACAGGAAATTTTGCATAAAAAAATTTAAAATGAATTCAGATTTAAACGGAAGGACGAGAATTGCTGTGGATTTGGACGGGGTTGAAGCAGAATTTGCCGAGCCATTTTTAAAATTCCGCAATGAAAAATACGGAACAAATTATACCAAAGCAGACATTTTTACTTATGATTTTTGGAGTGTTTTCAGGGTAAGCAGAGAGCAATCAATTAAAGATGTTTTGGATTTTTACAATTCTCCCGAATTTGAGAAAATTGTGCCGATTCCAGGTTCTCAAGAGGCGACGTCGCTCCTTTCCAAGAAATATTTTATTGCGGCGCTGACCGCAAGACCGGATTTTACCATGGATAAAACCTTAAGTTGGCTTGAAAAATATTTTCCAAATGTTTTTTCAGAATTTCATTTTACAAATCATTTTGCTGGAAACGGAAAGTCGAAAAACAAGTCGGATTTTTGTCTTGAATACGGATACGAAATACTGATTGACGATTATCATGGGCACGCAAATGAATGCGCCCGACGGGGAATTGATGTTTTTTTGATGGAACAGCCGTGGAATTGGGAGACGCTTCATCCAAAAGTTATCAGAGTGAGGAATTGGCGGGAAATTCAGGAGCGACTAAGATGAACACGCAGGAATATTTCAAAGACATTGAAAAAAATGTGAGAATTGTTTATTCAATCGCGGAGGAAGCGAGGAAAAAGGGGCTTGACCCGTCGGACAAAGTCGAGATTCCGCTCGCGATGTCAATGGCTGAAAAAGTCGTCGGGCTCATAGCCACGATTTACCCCCAAATGAACAATTCCGGAATTTCGGAAAGAATTTTAGAGTTGGAAAAAGAGTACGGAAAACTCGACATTGCGATTGTTTTCAAAATTGCGGAGGAAGTTGCAAGGCAAAAATTTTGCAAATTCAATTCGCTTTTGCAGGCGATTGACGCCGGAGTAAGAATAGGATTTGCATACATAACTCTCGGCGTTGTTTCTTCGCCCATAGAGGGATTCACTGAGTTAAAAATCGGGAAGACAAAAGAAGGAAAGGAATACTTTGCCGCTTATTTTTCAGGACCCATAAGAAGCGCGGGCACGACGGCAAGCTGCATTGTATTGATGCTGATAAATTATCTTCGAGAATTGTTCGGATTTGCGAAATATGATCCGACCGAGGAGGAAATAAAAAGATATGTCACGGAGAACACGGATTATCATGAGAAAATTACGAATTTGCAATATTTTCCCACGGAAGAGGAGATGATTTTTCTGGCGAGAAATCTTCCGATACAAATTTCGGGAGACCCGACGGAAAAAATTGAGGTTTCAAACCATAAAAATCTTGAAAGGGTCGAGACGAATTTCATCCGCGGAGGAATGTGCCTTATTTTTTCAGAGGGCCTTGCGCAAAAAGCAAAAAAGGGATTTCGACTTCTTAACGAGGCAAAACAAGAGGGAATAAAATCAACCGGGTTTGATTTTCTCGATGAGTATGTCAAATTGCACGAGCAAAGGGACAAGGGAAAAAAAGAGGACTCTCCGACGTATATAAACGACCTTGTGGCCGGAAGACCGGTTTTCGGACATCCTTCTAAATCAGGAGGATTCAGATTCAGATACGGGAGGGGGAGAACATCAGGATTCAGCGCGGCGTCGATACATCCCGCGACGATGGCGATTACAGACAGTTTTATTGCGACGGGAACCCAATTGAAAATCGAAAAGCCGACAAAGGGATGTGCAATAACCTCGTGCGACACAATAGAGGGGCCGATTGTAAAACTTTTGAACGGAAGCGTCAGAAAAATCAACAGCAAAGAAGAGGCGAAAAAACTTTATCCCGACGTTGAAGAAATAATTTATCTCGGCGACATTCTTTTTCCGTTCAGCGATTTGGCAAACCGAAATCATGTCCTCATCAAGCCGGGATACGTCGAGGAATGGTGGCACCTTGAACTTTCCGAGAAGGACGGGGATTCCGCAAGAAAAATAAATCCCTTGAAAATTGAATTTGAAAAAGCGGCCGAAATAAGCAGAAATTTTCAGATTCCGCTTCATCCGAAATTTATTTTTTATTGGACTGAAATTTCAAAAGAGGAATTTTTGAATTTAATAGAATGGCTCAGACGCTCAAGAATAGCGGGAAAAATAATCCTGCCGTATACAAAAGAAGACAGGGAAAAATTCAAAAACGGAAAGCGGGCGTTGGAACTCCTCGGGGCTGAGCATGAAGTCGCGATAGAGAACGTCGTTCTTTCCGAAGAGACAAGCAAATCGCTTCTCGCAAACATCGGCGTCGATTTTTCGGCATTGGGTGGCAGGGATTTTGTTTTGAAAGACGCTTTGAATCCGGAGAAATTCAAATCGGAAAAAAACGTTTTGGAAACGATAAACGATTTTTCAGAATTTCAGATAAAAGATAAAGCCGGAGATTTCATCGGTACGAGAATGGGAAGGCCGGAGAAGGCGAAACTGAGAAAACTCGCCGGAAGCCCGAACATTCTTTTTCCCGTCGGAAGCGAAGGCGGGCGATTGAGAAGCTTGAACGCCGCGGTTGAGAAAGGAAAAGTAAGAAGCGCTTTTCCGCTTTTCAAATGCAACAATTGCGGAAAGGAAACAATTTATCCGTCGTGCGAGACGTGCAATTTAAAGACGGAGAAAATTTATTTTTGCTACGACTGCAAGCAAAACTACGAGACAAAATGTCCGGTTCACGAGAAAGGGCAAAGATTTTCCACGAGGAATCTCGATGTTTTGCATTATTTCAACAAGGCGGTCGGGAATTTAAAATTGCCGAGAGCGGAAATTCCCGTTTTGATAAAAGGCGTAAGAGGGACGTCAAATTCTGAGCATCATGTTGAAAACATCTCCAAGGGAATTCTGAGGGCGATGCACGGACTTCAAGTCAACAAAGACGGGACGATAAGATACGACGCGACAGAATTGCCGCTGATAGCATTCAAGCCGAAAGAGGTTTCCGTCACCGTCGAGAAATTGAGGGAAATCGGTTACGACAAAGATATTTTCGGAAAAGAGCTCGCGGACAAGGAACAGATTCTTGAACTGAAACCGCATGATGTCATTCTTCCCTCGTCTTCAGAATCGCCGGACGAGAAAGCGGACGATGTTTTTATAAGAATCGGCAATTTCACCGACGACCTTCTTGAAAGATTTTACGGACTCAAGGGATTTTACAATTTGAAAAAAAAAGAGGATTTAATCGGGCAACTCGGGGTTTGCATGGCGCCGCACAACTGCGCCGGAGTCATTTGCAGAATCGTCGGGTTTTCAAACACGCAGGGGCTTCTTGCAAGTCCGTACATGCACGCCGCCATAAGAAGGGACTGCGACGGAGATGAGGCGGCGGTAATGATGCTGATGGATGTTCTTTTAAATTTCTCTTTGGGATTTTTGCCGCAGCATCGCGGAGGAACGCAGGACGCGCCGCTTGTCCTAAATGCCAAAATCGACGCCGGCGAGGTTGACGACCAGATAATGGACTTGGAAATCGCGTACAAATATCCGCTTGAGTTGTACAAACTCGCCGAACAAAGAAAACATTCTTCCGAGATGAAATTGCCGAACGTGAAAAAAGCGCTGAAAGACGGAAAAGACCCGTTTGTAAATTTGGGATTCACACACAACACAGACAACATCAACGACGGAATAGTTTGCTCTTCGTACAAATTTCTCGCGACGATGCAGGACAAATTAAAGCATCAAATGGAACTCGTGGAAAAAATCCGCGCGGCGGACACTTCGGATACGGCGCGACTCGTGATTGACAGGCATTTCATAAAAGACATGCGCGGAAACTTGAGGGGATTTTCAACGCAAAATTTCAGGTGCGTAGAATGCAACGAAATCCTCAGAAGACCCCCTTTGTCCGGAGTTTGCCCCGCGTGCAACGGAAAATTAATATTTACAGTGAATGAGGGCGGAGTAAGAAAATATCTCGAGCCGGCGATTTCCCTTGCAGAGAAATATCATGTTTCTCCGTATATGAAGCAAAATCTCGAACTGATAAAAAGATACATTGACAGCGTTTTCGGAAAGGACCCGGAAAAACAAGAGGCGCTCGCGAGATGGTTTTGAATTTGTATGGTTTGTGAAAGAAAAAATTAACAAATTGATTTTTTCAGAAATTTTGTCATCAAAATTTTGATTCATAAAATCCTGCCCTCCCCCTACCGAGATTAACATTAAAATCCATTTATCGCCATTATATTCAGTGCAATTAATTTTTTCAATTATTATTTTCCTGCCCCCTGCAAACTAATTTTTATTTCTAAAAGTCCAATTAAATTTCTTCATCTTATTTGCGCATTAACATTTTTCAAATAATTTTTATGAGCATGTCAGTTAATTCCAAAATTTATTTTAACCAACAAATCCTATTTGCCAATTAGATTTTTACATTAATCTTTTTAATTATTTACGTCAAATACAAAATTATCGTCGGCAGAAGCAGACAGGACATCATGTTTGTTCTTCTGACTTCAAGGGAGATGCAATAAACTCCCGCAGCCGCCGAGACGACAAAAACAATCAGGCCGAGGAAATTTGAAATGAGCGCGACAATCAACAATAAAACCGCAAGCGTTGATAATGAAAGTTTCGTGTAATTTATTTTGCCAAGATTTTCTGAAAAAAATTTTGCGAGAAATTTTACAATGAAAAAAGAAATTATTCCGGAAATCAAAACAACCGCGAGAACAACCGCGAGGAATTTCCACGAAAACTGCCCCATCAAATCATTTATTGCCGCGGCAGCTCCGGTACGGGTTTTTGAAATTGAATACAACGCGAGGAATGAGAATCCCATTACAAGGGTATTTGTCGCGCCGAGCATCACGAGAAATTCCCTCGTGTTTGTTTTTGAAATGCCGCTTCCCATTGCCGCGGCTTGTCCGCTTCCGACGCCGGGAAGAAATCCGCAGAGATATGAAAAAATAAAAGAGATAAAAATCGGGCGATAAAATCTTCCGCTCGGCTTTGTTATAATTTGTTTAGGAATTTCCGTTTTGCTTTTTATGCTTATGAACAGCGACGACGCTCCGAAAAGCCCGCTCAACAAGGGAAGAAGCGGCTGATTCAAATTTTCCATGTTCAAAACCATGAATCCGAGAATTCCACACAAAAGATAAACAAAAAAAGCGGAGAATTTTTTTCTTTCGGAAAGAATCATAAACAGGGAAACGGAAATCAGGAGATACGGAATTATCTTTTCTATTGCGGGATAAATTTTTGGGAGAATAAATGCAGAAGGGAGCGCAATCAAAAGGACAATGAAAACCGCGACGATACTGCCGTAATTTGTCAGCATTATCGCCTCATATCCCAATCCTTTTTTCAGCATTTCGTGTCCCGGAAGAATGGACAATTCGGTTCCGTCTTCGGGCGCGCCGAGAAAAATCGACGGAATAAAATCAACAAACGTGTGCGTTATCGCCATTGCAGCAATAAAAACCGCGAGATAAACGGAATTTACTCTGCTGAATGCGGAAACAGACAATGAAACCAGAATCGCGCCGACAAGATTTATGTGGATTCCCGGAGCCAAACCCGTGAAAGTCCCGGCGAGCAATCCGAGAACAAGCGCGAAGATTATTTGAAGCAGCATAGATTTTTAAATTCCAATTTATTCTTTCATAAATGAAAAAATGGGCGATTTTATTAGCTTTTATCTTCTTGACTTTATCTTTCAGTTTTATGCTTTCCGCGCAGGAAAATGAGACGAATTCAACGGCGGACATCTCTTTTATCGACGAGACCGCGGAATTGAGCGAGAGTGAGGGAATAACCCCCGACAGCAATTTTTATTTTATCGACGGATTTTTTGACCGATTCGGCGACGATATAAAGGTAAGAGAGGAAAAAATCGCGGAAATTCGCGCAATGATTAAAGAGGGAAAGATTGAAAATGCGCGCGAGGCGTTGGAAAAATACAAAGAATACGCGGACAAACTTGAGGAAGAAGTAAACCCTGATAAAAAAGAAGAGGCGAAGAGAAGCGCCGCGGCAATTTACAACGCGCTGAGGGGAATTGAAAGCGAACTTTCCGGGGAGAATAAAAAAGAATTCTTCGACGACATTATCGAGAAAGAGGGAAAGATTGTGACTGCCGCGGAAATTGCGGGAAGAATAAAAGAATTGTGCGAGACACTTGCAAAAATTGATCCAAACGAATATTCAAGAGTTTGCAGGACAGACGGGAATTCTCCGGAATGGCATAAAAATCTTGACAGAGAGTTGACAGAAGGACAGAGACAAGAAGCAAAATTATTTGGTGACATTATGTCGGAATGTTTTAGGACGGCGGGGCAGCAATGCAGATGCGACGAGATTCCTTTCAGGGATTTTGCCGAGACGTGCGAGATTGCCGCCCCTTTGGCGACTGCATGCGAAATCAACAAAGACGAAAAAGCGTGCGAACAAATGGATGATTTAGAAATGCCCGAGCTCCCGGAACATTTGCAGGATATCATGGATGATTTGGAAGACGATGTTTCCGGCTCAAGAATTGATTTGCATATGCCCGGCGAGTGCAGGGAAGCAGGAGCCACTTCTCCGGATGAGTGTCGAAGAATTATGATTGAGACAAATGCCCCTGAAGAATGCAGGGCCGCACTTTTGGCGGCGGAAGTAAAAAATGAAAGAGAAGGAAGGGAAATTTGCGAGAAAATAATGTTTGAATTGAATGCTCCGGAAGAGTGCATTGAAAAAGGATTGAAAGATCCGAAAGAATGCGGAAAATTAATGTTTCAATTGAACGCTCCGCAAGAATGCATTGATGCGGGAATTACCGGAGAAAACAGAAACGACCCGAAAGAATGCGAGAAAATAATGAGAGAGAAAGGTCCTGGTGATGAAAGAGGGCGCGGTCCGGAATTTAATGTTGATTGCAGAAAAATCCAGAATCCCGAAGAACGACTGAAATGCTACGACGGCGCTCTTTCGGGAGCGGAGTTTGGAAGGAATTTTGAAGAGCGACGAGGCGAGGGAGATTTCCAGTGGCCGCCGCCATGCAGAGAGGCAAATACTCTGACAAGAGAGAGTTGCGAGCAAACCATGAGAAAATGGGGAGAAAGCCAGAGACAAGAGCGCTTTGAGCCGCAACAGCAAATGCCTCCGCAAGAATTTATTCCTCCTGAAGGAATGACGCCTCCCCCCGAGTTTAATGAGCCGACAGAGCCCGCCCCAACAGAAACAACAACCCCCCCTTCCGACGGAACAACAACAAGCGGAACAGACGCAACAATAAATACCGATTCGGGAAGCGACGGAACAACGACGACAACGGATACGAACACCGCCCCGACAGGCGCGGCCGTTTCCAACGAAAAGTTCAATGGAAATTCTTTTTTGAAATATTTTTTCATGATAAAAACATATAATAATTAATTTCTTCTTTTTTAAAAATGAACACGGATAAAAAACTTGAGTTGATAAAAAGAAACACTGTTGAGATAGTCGGCGAGGAAGAACTTGACAAACTTCTTAAGAAAAATAAAAAACCTGTTGTTTATTGCGGTTACGAGCCATCTGGTTCTGTTCATCTCGGGCATTTTGTGACACTTTCAAAATTGCTTGATTTTGAGAAAGCCGGATTCAAAGTCAAGGTTCTTTTGGCTGATGTCCACGCGATGCTGAACAGAAAAGGCGATGAAAAGCAAATAAAAAAAGAGGCGGAGTTATGGGGGAGGATAATCAGAACAATTGGATTGAATGCGGAGATAATTTTAGGGAGCAGTTTTGAATTTGAAAAAAAATATCAATTTGAAGTTATGAATTTGGCGCAACATTCGACAATCCAACGGGGACTGAGAAGCATGCAGGAGGTCGCGAGAGACATTGAAAATGCGACGATTTCTCAGGTTATTTATCCCTTGATGCAGGTTGTCGACATAAAATTTTTGAATGCGGATGTCGCGCTTGGCGGAATGGAACAAAGAAAAATTCATATGCTTGGAAAAGATTCTGAAAAAATTTTGAAACATAAATTTATCGCAATTCACACGCCGTTGATTTCTTCATTGAAAGGCGAAGGAAAAATGTCAAAATCAATCCCCGGAAGCAGCATTTTTTTGGACGATTCTCATGAAACAATAAAAAATACAATTAAAAATGCGTATTGTCCTGAAAAACAAATTGAAAATAATCCTCTTTTGCAGATTTTAAAACTGATAATTTTTCCGAGAATAAAATCAATGAAAATTTCGCGCCCGGAAAAGTTCGGCGGAAATTTGGAAGTTGAAAACTATGAGGAATTGGAAAATATTTATTCCGCCGGAAAATTGCATCCGATGGATTTGAAAAACGCGGTTACCGAGGAATTGGAAAAAATAATAGGGACGATAAGAAAGAAGATAAAATGATTAAAGAGTTTATTTAAAATAAGATCGATATTATAGAAGTTATTATAAAAAATCCAATTACTGCTATGATTATGATTTTTATTATTTCCAACATGTCCTCCGATGTAAAATTTCCTTTTTTGTTCATCTGAATACTTTTGCTTCTATTTTAGATAATCTTTCATATATTATAAGTTTTTCTTTAAGTTTCTTTACTTCTAAAGCATTTTCTGAAATTTTAGAGATGTTCTCTGTAAAATATAACATTAAAAACCCTGCAACTATTAGAGATATCCCTACCGGCCAAAATTCTCTGTTAATTAACGCTAATACTCCTGCGGTCATAGAGCCAATTCCTAAAAGTAAGTCAGTTATTTTCATTTAAAATATATTTTTTATAGTTTTAAAACAATTATTATCCTAAAAGACATATAATTACTTCGTCTTAAACTCCACAACATCCAAATCCTTCAGTTCGTGGTTTAGGCCGACTTTTTGCCCCGGGAATTTGCTGCTCGGCCCCCAAATTTTCGTTTCTTTTATTCTTGATGAAAATCCGTGAAGAATCTTTTCCGAGACATCTTTTACAGTGCTTTCTTTTTCCATAACATACGGTTTTGCGGATTTTTCCTTTCCCGGCTGTTTGGTGTAAATTCTTATTTTGTCGAGACACCGGAAGATTTTTTCTTTTAACGATTCAACCCCTTCATTTGTTTTTGTTGAAATCATCGCAAAATTGTATTTTTTGCTCTGCAAGCTTGCGGAGATTTTTCTTTTTTCATTTTCATTTAACAAGTCGCTTTTGTTGAAAACAATTATCTGCTTTCCAACCGAATTCCCGAGAATTTTTCTTATTTTTTCTATTTCATCAATCGATGAAATTAAAATCAGAATCGCGTCCGTTGTGTTTACAATCCCCTTGTCATAATATTCGGATTCAATCGCGGGAATTTCTATAATCTGAATCGGAACCCCGCGAACATTCATCATTCCGACTATCGGAGTTTTCGTCGTGAACTCGTAATTAGAAATCTCCGTCTTTGCGTTTGTGAGAAGGGACATCAGCGATGATTTTCCGGAGTTTGCGAAGCCGACGATAACGGTTTGCATGTCCTCCTTTTTTATGCCTATTTTTCCGCCGCGGCTTTTTGAGACCTTTTTATTTCTCTCTATTTTTTCAATCAATTTGTTGTATCTTGTTTTAAGATTGGCGAGCATTTTCTCCGAGGATTTATGCTTCGGACATTCGCGAATCATTTCTTCGAGGCAGGCAACTCTTTCAACGTCGGTTTTTGCGTTGAGAAATTTCAGCTCCGCTTTTTGATACTGCGGCGATTGGTTTGTCGAAGCCATATCAAGACAACCAAGGTTTTCTTTATCAAACTTTCCTTTAAGTTACTGCTTAGGGCTAATATTTTAAAATAAAGAACGCTTAAAAAAATAATGGTTAAGAGATTCAAAGAAGACGTTACAAGACAATCAACTTTTATTGGCTTGAGGGCATGGCATGAGGGAGAATCCAAGGAACTGGAAAAATGGATAGGATTTGGATTTTTTAATCACATTTTTTTATTTAAGAACGGAATGTTAACCCTTTTTTATGATGTGGAAGAAGGAGATAAATTTCATGAAGTTCTTAAGGAGAAATTAAAAGAAGATTTTTTTGACAGATTATGCGAGCACTTTTTTGAATTTGTCAAGAAAGGCAAAACAGCGAATTCAAACAGCGAGATTTATGAAATTTTAGTTCGGCTTTGGCCGGCATTCACAATTTTTGACGAGCTTTCAAAATACCCCGAGATTGGAAACGGATACATGATTAGGAGATTGATTCGGTTAAGAGAGCATACGGAAAGTTTTTCATATGAATTGGAAAACAGGATAAATGAAGAAGAACAAAAAAATTGCATCTTTTTTCAGGGAAAAATTTTTGAAACGTCCCTTGAGCAATTTATCAATGAAAAAGGATTTGAAGTTGTAAAATGAACAGAAGGCAATTAATTGAAGAAATCAAGGACACCCAAAGAGGAATAACTAAAGTTAAAGACAAATATGTTTCTGAAGAAAATCTTGAGTTGAATTATATAACTATTTTTTCGCACGACCAAAATGAATTTGAAGAACTTACAAAAACCGCCGAAAAAATAGGCGAAAAGATAAGCAAACACAACGGACCTATTTTTAAACTGAAAAAGAATCTAAAATTCGACAACGGAACATTAAAAATATTCAGGATAAGAAAGCCGGACACGGAACGGCCGCAAAAAGGATGCGGCGATTTTAAAGTTTCAAATTACAAAAAATTTAAAGACAAATACCTTCAAAAAAACAATTTTTTATTGTTTAAAGGAAATGGATATGAATTTTTAGGAATACACGATTTAAAAGAAGATTATTTGGTTTATTTTCCCGACAAACCGCTCACGGAAGAGTTTGGGATATAAAAATGAAAAATAAATTTTTCAGCATACAAAAAAGGAATTTTGCATAATGAAACAGGAAATTTTTGAACAAATTGTCAAGAAAAAAGAATTTTCGCAGCTGCCGAATAAAGATGTTGAGCTTGCATTTTCACATTTTGAACGAAGACAATGTTCCGACGAAGAGAAAATCCGCCTGACGAGGGATTTGCTTAGAAAAGTTTTCTCCGCATTTGCGAGCGGAAAAATTCTTTCGCCGAAAAAAAAGGGCCCAGAATGGATTTTGAGAAAGCACCTTTCGACGAGGGAGAGGCTGCCGCATTACGGGGAAATTTATGAAAGAATTTTTAAAGACATCGGTGGAGAGGCAAGCGTCATTGATTTGGGTGCCGGGATAAACGGATTCAGCTACAAAACTCACACCACAAACCAACCAAACATCCATCGACAACCCCACTAGCCAAACCCTTTATAGCTACTGG
>JACQLK010000020.1 GCA_016204145.1 Candidatus Pacearchaeota archaeon
GAAGCTGATTGATAAAATTTATAAAAATATATTTTAATTCCCAATCTCCTTCTCTATCGCGCTCCACGACGCTTGCACTTGCTTTCCATTTACAAAGAACATTGGCGTTCCCTGAACTATTGAACCGGATTCTTGCGCTATCTTCTGAACATCTGAAAGCTCTTTGTCGCTTTCCAAACAGGTCTTGAATTTCGCCTTGTCAATTCCGCTCACGCTGTTCGCGATAATTTCAAGTTTGTCCTTGTTGAATTTTCCGTTGTTCTCTCCCTGAGTTTGCGCCGTGAAAATGGCGTCGTGCATCTCCCAGAATTTTCCCTGCTCATTCGCGCACAATCCCGCCTCGGCGGCATAAACCGACTCTTGTCCGAGGAAACTCATTGAAACATAAACAAATTTCAATTTTCCTTGTTCCGCCAAATCCTGAACTTTCTTAGCGGCTCCGAGCAAATCGCCATATTGGGACTGATATTGGCTAATCCAAAGAGGCAACCCCGAGGCCATCGCGCAAAAAGGGCACTGAAAATCCGAGAATTCTATTACGGTCGTTTCTGCATCCTGCGGTCCGAGGGAAGGATACAATGACGGATTGTTCAAAAAAACACCGGCATCTGCTCCTTTGTTTTCGCCGCTGTTTGAATTTGAATTATCCAAAGAAAGCGGGACAAGATTTTGAATCAAAAATTTCCCGTCCGTCGTCGTGTAAAGCGGCACGATTTGCCCCTGATAATCCAAATTTATCTTATACAATCCGCTCTCAGTTGAAACGCTTTTCAAAGAAACGCTGGAATTTGTGTTCTGATTCAAGAAATCTACAAGCGCGTTTCCCGCAGAATTGGGAGAAACCGTTCCAAAAGAAGTTGAAAGCTTCGTTCCCCATAAACTGTTCCCCATTAAAACCAAACTCAGTATCAAAAAAACAAGCGTTGAAACAATCCACGGATTTTTTCTCATGTTCTCTGTAAAATCGCCGTGAAAAAATTTCGGCACCTTAATCTCAATTACTTCGTCGTCAGGCATCCCTGAACAATGGGAAATTCTTTTAAAAAGATTATGATTTCGAAAAATTAAAAATCATGCTTAAGAATCTTTTTGATAAATTCCTCAATTTCCTTTATTTTATCTTTGTTTAAAGAGACATGCAAGCCGTAATTTGTAATCTTTTGCAGGATATATCCTTGTTTAATTAGTCCCTCGGCAATTTTTTTGACATCTTTTCCTAAATTAGAGGGAAATCCTCTTTTTAACGTGTCAAACGGAGTGTGAACGCCCCCAATCACTTTCTTTCTTCTAAGATGATAAAGTATAGTCGCTTTAATTTTGTCTTCATCGTTAAAATCCATTGAACGCAATAAATGTCTCAATTAATAAATGTTTCTACTAATGGAATATAAAAACATTTATAGAAACATTTAAAAAGTATTTTTCTTAAGAAATATAATTAAATTATAATTCATTAAAATGAACGAAAGTATCTTCACGGAGGTTTTGGGAAATAATCCCGTAATGAGGGTCTTGGATTTTCTTATAACATTTCAATTATTTGATTATCCTTTGACGGAAATAGCAAAGAACTCAGAAGTCAGTTACTCGACTCTTCAGACATTTTGGAATAAGTTGGAAAGGAATAATATTGTAATAAAAACAAGAAGGGTTGGGAAATCTGATTTGTATAAGCTTAATGCAAACAATCCCGCGGTAAAACAGTTGTTAAAATTGGATTGGAATCTTATAAGAGGATCTGAAAGAGAAGTTTACGTGTAAACTCAAAAAAATCCAAATCACAAATAAAAGAACAAAGAATTAATTAATTTTTATTAAATCACATAAGAATTATTTTGAATTCTTTCGCCTAAAATTGTTTGCGCTGTAATGAGTTCATTTTCTTCCGTTTGTCTTCTGCCCGTTCCAACAAAAGCCGCATTAGCTAAAGTTAATCCTGCTGCAATTAGCATAGAAGACGCTGCAACCGAATCATATTCAAAATATTGAGATATCCCTGCAACTAAACTTGCTAATGTAACAGAACTTAACGAAGTTAAAAAAGATTTCTTTGTCTCCGGCTAACTCTTGGTTCAAGATTCTCCCTAATGCTCTCCAAGCATTCTGTAGAAAGACCTTCTAAATGGCTTTTTCTCTCCTGATAGTTTCCGTCCTCTCCGATAATCAATGGCCTACGATACATGTGACCTTCTTAAGAAATCCGTTTTATAAACTTTTCTCCCCGTCAAAAACAAAAAGTTTCTTCTGCAAAAAGTCATATTGGGCCCCATTATACGGATTGATTTTATCTTCTTGAGGAAGAATTTTATGACTCCATTGATACAAATCGGCTTCCAAGTATTTCCCAGGATAAGATACCAATCGCCACATGTCATTTCTCACGAGAGTTCTTGGAAATTCAACCAATCTCTGACGGATTATATGAGCCACGGCCATTTCTTCCAAGATAAAATTAACATTCGCCTCGTTATAATCCCTCTTTCCCAAATCGTTTTTTATCGCCTTCTGGAATTTTTTGTCTTCCTTTTCTCTTTTTTTTAAAGTTGCAAAAAAATCACGAAAATGCGGCGAGTTAAGTATTACATAATCTATCGGCAAAAAGTGAAACGCACCGGGAATAAACTCTTTTTTGCTCTGTATAAGATTTCTCAATTCGGAGATATGATTCAAAACTTGCTTGTTGCTTTTTAATCTTTGTTCATAAGTCAAATTTTCCGCATTGAAATAAAGTCCGTTGGTGTAAAGCAAAACAATATCGCTGGAGTAATTTTTCAATTTTTTGATAAAATGGTGAAACGTCTCATAAGTTTCTTTTGGCGTCTGTCCCCCTGCCAATCTCGCCATTGACAAAGGCAAGACTAAATAACCGTCTCCTTCTATGAAATTTATGTCAAATCCACTCTTCATGCCAAAGATAAAGAAACTTATTTTATAAAATTATCTCAATAAAAATATAAAAACTCATTTGTCTGATTTATTGTATGGGTTATGACATAATCGTTGGAAGAAATGCGTCGGACAAAAAAATCTTCGGCGACAAAGGGCTGGTGTTTCTCGGAAAAGGGTATGTAAAAATGGGAAACTCCGTTTCCCTGAGCAACAAAATTTTCATGGACGTCGCTCGTTCGCACGTGATTCTCGTCGCCGGAAAACGCGGCAGCGGAAAGTCGTATACGCTCGGCGTTCTCACCGAGGAAATATCAAACCTCCCGAAAGAGATAAATCAAAACATTGCATCGCTCATTTTTGACACGATGGGAATTTATTGGACTATGAAATTTCAAAATGAAAAAGACAGGGAATTGCTGCAGGAATGGGGAATAAAATCCAAAAACCTTCCCGTAAAGACATTTGTTCCGTTCGGGCATTATGACAGCTACGCTGAAAAGGGAATCGCCATTGACGAAAAATTCGCGCTCGACGTCTCGGAGTTGACATCCGAGGACTGGCTCATAACATTCGGATTGGACATCGTGAATCCGATTTCTGTCTCTATAGAAAGAAGCATTGCAAAACTGAGAAAATCGGGGAGATTTGGAATAAGCGACATAATAAATGAAATCGAAAAAGACGAAAAACTTTCCAATGAAGTGAAAAACGCGGCGGCGAGTTTGTTTGAAGCCGCGGATACATGGGGCGTTTTCGCCGGAAAAAATGACAAGCCGCTTGAGGTAAAGGATTTGATTTCCGGAGGAACGACAAACGTTTTGGATTTGAGTGTTTACAATTCAGTCGGAGCTTTCAACGTCCGCGCGCTTGTGATAGGCCTGATATCAAGAAAAATTTTCAATCAAAGAATGAACTCCAGAAAAAAAGAGGAAATTGAATCGGTGAGAAGGGGTTGGACTTCCGTGTCTTCGGGAAGCTCAAAGGAAAATCCTCTTGTCTGGATTTTCATCGACGAGGCGCATGAGTTTCTTCCGCTGAATGAAAAAACGGCCGCAACCGACTCGCTTGTTCAACTGCTCAGGGAAGGGAGACAGCCGGGGATTTCAGTTGTTCTCGCGACGCAGCAGCCCGGACAAATACACCGAGACGTGATGACTCAATCAGACATTGTCATAGCTCACCGTGTGACTTCGCAGCCGGATATTGAATCGCTGAATTACATAATGCAAAGCTATTTGTTCGAGGGAATAAAAAAATACATGGACGACCTTCCCGCATTGAGCGGAAGCGCGATAATTCTCGACGACAATTCGGAAAGAATTTATCCCATGAGAATAAAGCCGAGGTTCACGTGGCACGGCGGCGAGGCGCCCGCGGCTGTAAAGACGGAGAGGAAGATTTAAAAATCCAAAACATGAGGGAATAAAATGGAAAAATGCGAAATGTATGAATCATTGAAACCGGATTATACGGAAAATTCCAAAAAACTTTTCTGCCCAATGGAGGTCTGCCCCTATAATAATGGAATTCCCTTGGGATGGGAAGCCGAAGGGCACTTAACTTGCAAAACATATGGAATAGTTGAGAAAAAAGGACTGATTCCATCGGAACAAAAGAAAGGAATAGAAACTATAACACAACAAAATCAACTCTAACCCTAAATTTATAAGCCCCGATATCTCCCGCATTTTTTATCTTTATAATTTTTATTCTCTTCCCTGCTTTTTTCGCCTCTGAAATTATTTTCTCTTTTACCTTATCAACATCATCTGCCTTGCAAAAATCATAATAAAAAACTCGCGTTCCTTTTTTTGAAAGTAAAAACGCCTCTTTCAAAAAACTTTCTTTCAGTTGCGGACGAGGCATCACTATGACATCAAACCTTGAAGGGGTTTCTAAAGAATTTTTTTCTGTTTTATTTTTGGTTCCGAGAGGCGAGCGGGCGGGATGGTGGCGGGACAATTTTTTGGAAAAATTTTTCACATCTCCCTGAACGATTTCAACTCGGTCTTTCAATCGGTTCAACTCAACATTCTGCTTGGCGTATTTTGTCGCTTCCCTGTTTATTTCAACTGAATAAACTTTTCTCGCCTTGGAATTTTTTGCAATCGCGACGCTGAAAGGCGCGACGCCCGCAAACATCACAAGAACATCGTCGCCATTTTTCACAAGTTTTGAAATTTCTTTTCTCTCGTTGCTCAGTCGCGGAGAAAAATAAGTTGAATCAGCATTGAACCTAAAAAAGCAGTTGTTTTCTCGATAAAGAATTTCCTTTGTCTTTTCTCCGAGGAGAAATTTCGTTTTCTGCTTTCTCAGACGCCCTTGAAACTTTCCTATTTTTTCAAGAATCGTCCTCACGGATTTGTGCTCTTTCAGAAATTTCCCCGCGAATTTTTTCCTTTCCGCATTTCCAAATTCTTTTGGAAACTTCACAATTGCAACGTTTCCCAAAATATCCGTTCCAATGCCTTTTTTCATATTGTAAAAAATGAAAGAAATGATTTAAATGTTTGTTTGACTTTGTTTCTTTTGACTGGAAAGCGAAT
The DNA here is from genome assembly GCA_016204145.1 of Candidatus Pacearchaeota archaeon. Lineage (GTDB taxonomy): Archaea > Nanobdellota > Nanobdellia > Pacearchaeales > GW2011-AR1 > JACQLK01. The sequence goes on from JACQLK010000020.1 coordinate 5,436, forward strand.
TCGCCGGCGCTTCTAAAAAAGTATTAATGTAAAACCAATCCGGAATCTTAACGGAAGTGATTGTCAATTAACCTTGTTTTCCGGGGGCGGGAGATTTTTGACCGAGAAATTTGTGAAATAAAAGTAACTTAGGCAACATTTATAAAAACTCCCGCCTTTGCTAAAAAATGCGCAGGAATAATTTTGCAATGTCGCTGATTTCGCTGATATTCTTCTCGGGATTCGCAAGCGCGCAATTTTACGGGGGATTTTCTTTGGGAAATTTCTTGTCAAGCGTCGACCCTTCGACGATAGTCCTCGGATTGTTTTTCGTAATATTTTTCCTGATGATAAGATTCGCCCTTGGAAGGGTCTTCAAGGGAAACGAGGCGGTTTCAAACGGAATCTCGTTGGCGGTTTCACTGCTTATAATCTGGGGAATAAATCAATCCGGATTCAATTACTATTCGGCGTTTGGAAACATATTTTTCTTTTTGCCGACCGGTTTTCTTGAAGCGTTCTGGCCGCTGATTCTTGTCGTCGTATGGATACTCCTTATTGTAAAAAACGGGCTTGCAAAAGGAAGCGCGATAACAATGATATTGATAGGGGGGATACTTGTCCTGATGGGACTTACTGAAAATCTCTATGAACAGGGGTTTTCCGTCGCAATCGGAGTTGTTTTGATAATAGCGGGCATCGCAATATATTTGTGGGGCAAAGACAAAAAAGAATTCAAAATTTCGGTTTAATCACATCCACCTGTTCAGCTTGTTCTGACTTTTCTTTTTCTCTTCTATGATTTCGTTCAATTCCACTCCGAAAACCTGAAAAATATTCTCAACTGCGGGAAGAATCTGATGTTCAAGATAATACTCCGTGTTGTATTCTCCTTTCTCGTCGGGCAATTTGACTTTTTCCCTAACGAGTTTTTTCTTTTCTTTTGTCTCGGCAATGTAATACTCGACTAAATTTCCCTGTCTCATCGGAATCCCCGCCTCCTCCATTTTTTTTGCCGCAATCACGTGAGGCGAAACATTTTTGTATTCCGAAATCGGCTTTTTCAGCTGTGTTTTTATTATAAGCTCCAATTTCTCTATTTTCCTTTTCTTTAATTTGTCCAAAATCTCTTTCACATAAACCAGCGCATTCTTCTCGTTTCCGTCGTCAAGGACCATCCTCAAAATTTTATCTTGGACTTTTCTCGCGAGGCGGCACCAATCCCTTCTGACTGTTTCAAATCCGCGTATTTTTATTTTTCCGTTTTTGTCAATGAGCGCGTATTTTTTCTTTGCACCGATGTTTCCGGTTCTTTTCGTAACCCAAAGCCCCCTTTTGAAAAAACCCTCAAGCTCAAGTTCCATTATTCCGGGAAGACGGGAATTCAATTTTTTCAAGAATTCTAGAACTTGCTTCTCTGTTTTTTTATTGATGAGAAATGCGATGCTGTCCGTGTCGGAATAAATGGTTTTGTAACCTTCTTCGCCAATCAATTCAATGACTTCTTTAATTAATTTTCTTGCAAAAGCCGCCGTCGCGGCGGCTGCTTCGCGGGAATAATACCTTGCCCCGAAAAATCCCTGATACCCGTAAGACGCGTTGGCAAGAAGCTTGAATGCGTTGCTTCTCGCTTTTTTCAAAACATCGTCGGGATTTTCCTTCAATTCCCTCTTGTATTCCTTTCTCTTCTCGATTATTTCCTTCAACATCTCCGGAAAAAATCCCGGCTTTTTCGCAAAGTGAAGTTTTTCCCCTCCGCTCTCGACGGAATAAAAATCTTTTCCGGGATGCTCGAGAAAAGTCGACTTTGAAAGATTGTATGTGACTATCGTGCTTCCGTAGCTGCTCGTAAAATCAAAAATGCAAATATCTTCGTACAGTCCCGGAATCGGCTCGAACACGAACGCGCCCTCGTATTTCTCGCGATTCATTCTCTCGCCGATTTCGTCGTGCATTGGCTTTTTTTCGGGAATCTCGTTAAACCGTTCAAGATTGTGCAAAATGTACGATTCAACGTTTTTTGACATGCCGTTTCTCGAAATCTCAAAAATCGGCTCCTGCATAACTTTTGAAAATTCCAAAATATCTGGCCAAATTTTCTCGAACAAGTTGAAAACCAAAACCGAGTCATGGAGATTGTATTCAAAATATTTTTCCCAGTCGCCCTCTTTTATTTTTGACGAGTGTCTCAATTGAAAGTCCTTTTTCTTCTCGCCAAGAAACTCGTTTGCAACCTCGTTCAGAGAAAGCGTTTCCGATTGCATATACTGCGAATACGCCGTCCTTATGAATTTCAGCAAATCAACGTGGACAATTCCCCTTATCTTTCCGGTCATTTCAATCCCCCTTGAAAACCTCGGCTCGCTTCCGTCCGAACCCAATGCGAGTTTCACCTCATTTTTTTCCGCCCTCGCCTTCAAATAAGGCAAGTCAAAACCGTCGGAAAAATAACCTGCAAGAAAATCAGGGGATATCTTTTTCACATATTCGCAGAATTTTTCAAGCAGTTCCGCCTCGTCCTTGACATATTCCACGTTGCTTATTTTCTTCTTTGAACTTTTCCAGGTTATGACCTTCTTAAAATTTTCCGAGACAAGAGAAATCATCAAAATTTCCCCGTCTCCGATTTTTATCTCGTCCGTTTCTATGTCATAGGCAAGAATCTTCGGCGCAAATTTCTTGTCCTCAATTCTTTTTGCCTCGCTCATTTTTATGAAAAAATCTGCGTCAAAAACAGAATCCATTCCTCCGAATTCCTCGGAATTATTAAGGACATCTCCGGAGATTGAATACCTGTGCGATGGGATTATTTTTTTCTCGATTATGTAATGCGTCACAAACCCCAAATCATACCCTCTTCTTTTTTCAATTTCGGGAAAGTCGAGACGATTTGCAATTTCGTGCAAATCCTTGTAATTTGTCGCGAAAATTTTCAGCGCTTTGACGCTTTTGCCGAGGAAATTCTTTTCGTGCAATTCGACTTTTTCAACCTTCGTTTTCCGGCCCTTTGAATCAAGCTCTATCTTTTCTATTTTCCCCAAAAGTTTTTTTATTTCCTCCTTGCTTAAATTTTCCTTAAGTATCGCCCAAAGATAAACGTCGCACGAATCGACGGCGCAAATCCTCTTGCCTTCGCTGTTTCTCCCGATGATTCTTATGAAATTTCTCCCCTGAAAATCAAAATAATCGTAGTCAAGCGGGATGAAATCGGTTTCCATGAAAACAAAAGAAATCTGAATTATTTAAAAGTTGGGATGATTCAAGAAATCGCGCTATAGAATTGCCAATTAATATCCTAAAAGAGCATAAATGTCTGCTCTTGGTTTTCGTACAAAGTAAAAATAAATGACTCCACTTACCTCTTTTGTTTTTTCTTTTTCAGATAAATTGCTGCGGTATTGATATAACCTGCTTCTTACATGCGCTGCATTGAGCTCATCACCCTGAGGCAAAATCATAGAATATACGCGAGGGTCTTCTAAACGAGACCTGTCGAAGTTTTGGTTTTCAGAATGTTTGGAAAACTTTGGAGCGACAAATTTTACCCTAAACTTTTTCTGGTCAAGACCAAGTTTCGTTGCCTCACTGTTGACAATCCGGTCCAGTTCTTCCTGACTTTCAATCTCGCTTCTCATAGGAAAATCCACAAGGTAATTTAATGTTTCAATGCCGGCAACATAAAGAGCTAACCCGACTGCAGCGCTTTTTATTGTCCGCGAAAGTTTCAATGCCATTAATCGGCGGAAGAAAATAGATATATAAATATTTAGATAACGCGGTCTAATCTTTGTGTAAATCGCAATCCTTAAAAAGATAAAACCCAGTAAATATTATGACTAAGCGAGAATATGCTCCCGGAATATATCCTCATTTTCGCACGTTTGTCGATGAAAGCGACCCGGGTAAGCCAAGAGAAAAACCAACAGTCTCTCCAATAAGATATGAAATGGGCGAAAGGGAAACTCCTCGACATCCTGATGACGTTGAAGCTGAACAAGCCAGAGAATGCAGAGGGAAACTTAAGGATATAAGAGTAAAACAAATTCTTGATAAACTGAAAGGAAACTAACAATAACAAAAATTTATTAATTTCTTTTTCCTGAAAAAATCATGGGACTTAACATAAGCGAGATAATCCCGAGAAGGGAATTGGAAATTTCAGAGTTAAAGGGAAAGTTGCTTTGCGTCGACGCTTTTAACACGCTGTATCAATTTCTCTCGACAATAAGGCAACCGGACGGGACTCCCCTTATGGATTCAAAAAAACGGGTGACTTCGCATTTGTCAGGGATTTTTTACAGAAACACGAATCTTCTCGCAGAAGGAATGAAACTTGTTTATGTTTTCGACGGCGCTCCTCCGGAGCAAAAAATAGGAACGTCGAAAAAAAGAAAAGAATCCCGTGATTTGGCGGAAGAAAGATATGAGGCCGCGAAAGACAGCGAAGACATTGAGGCGATGAGAAGATACAGCAGCCAAATCCTCCGGCTGAACGATGAAATGATTGCCGAATCCAAAGAGCTTCTCGAAGCCATGGGAATTGCCGTCGTGCAGGCGCCGAGCGAAGGCGAGGCCGAAGCGGCTTATTTGGCAAGGATAAAAAAAGACGTTTTCGCGTCGGTGAGCCAGGACTACGACTCTTTGCTTTTCGGAGCTCCAAAACTGATAAGAAACTTGACTCTTTCAAGAAGGAGAAAGACAATTTCCGGATGGATTGAAATAAAACCGGAAATGATTGAGCTGGAAAAAGTCCTAAACGCCTTGGAAATAAATCTCGACCAATTGATTTGTCTCGGAATTCTCGTAGGCACGGATTACAATCCGAAGGGAATTCCCGGAATAGGACAAAAGAAGGCGTTGCAACTCGTGAAACAGTACAAGCAGCCGGTTTTGATTTTCAAAAGCGTCGAGGAAAAAATGCTCGGATTGAAAGAAGAGGAAAGGTTTGACTGGAAGGAAATTTTCCAGTTGTTTCACAAGCCCGACGTTTCAAACGAAAAATTCAAATTCGGAAAAATCGACGGAGAAAAAATAAAAAAAATCCTCGTTGAGAAGCATGAATTTTCCGAGGAAAGAATTAAAAATCAACTGGAAAAACTCGGCGAAATAATCGAAGAGCAAAAACAAAAAAATTTGGGAAAATGGTTTTGATTATCTTTTAAGAAATCCAAGAATTTCTCTGCGAGTATCATCAGACAAAGAACTATTTTCAATTTCGCTTATTGCGGCGGCTTCTAAACTTTTTATATCTTTAAGATCAATTTTACAAAAATTTCCATTCATATAATCCTCTGCAGAACATCTTTCAACAGGCAATGTTCCTAACACCATATAACCGTCGCCAGAATGACCTTTTATCAAATACTCCCCCACATAACCAACCTCTTCTGTTTCATTTTCAAGCTTGGCTCGGATTCTAAATCTATTATGTCTGTAAAAATCCAATTCTGCCCCTGAAATTTTCATATTAAAATAAATTATTCTATTCTTTTTAACCATTTCTGTAAAACAACATAATCATTTCAGAATCAATCTTTCCTCCACCCGTCTGTTTTTCCCGTCTTAATTTTCTTGTCCAAAATTTCCAGCTCCTCGTAAATTCCTTCAATCAAATCATAATTCTTTGCTTCATCCAAATTAACCCATGCAAAATCAGTCAATGCGTCGCAGAGATTAACCTCGGGATTTTTACCGGAGACCTTCGCATCCAAGCTAACAATTATGCACGGAATTCCGTCGCTTCTTAAATAAACCATATTTGTCACATAACCAACATCAGAAATTTTCAAGTCAACTTCTTCTTTTACTTCTCTTCTCAAAACATCTTCAAAGACGCCGTACCAATGCTCTGACGTATCCTTTTTTCTAAGAATATAATCCAAGACCTCAAGTTTTCCGCCGGGCACAGTCCATTTTCCGGGAAACGCCTTCTCCTTTTCAGACCTTTTTGCAATCAAATATTTCCCGTTTTCGTCAATTAAAATCCCGGTTACAACAACATAATGCAACTGGTTTCTGTCATACATGAAAAAAAATTTATCACAACAATATTTAAATAATTCCTCGAAAAGTTTGACTATGGAAAAGGCAATATTAAAATTATTTCTCAATAATCATAGAATGAAATTCAGCGACATTGAAAAATTCTTAAAAATAAGATCAAACAAACTTGCTTATCACATCAAGTCGCTCATCAAAAAAGGAATGCTTGAAAAAAACGAAAACTTTTACAAATTGCCCGATTCAAAAGAGTATTTGATTCCTTATCTTACAAATAAAAAGTCAGTTCTCCCAGTAATTCTTATCGCAATAAAAAATAGCGACGGAATTTTTCTTGTTGAGAGAAACAAACGCCCATTCAAGGGAAAATTTGGTTTGCCAGGCGGAAGAATTATTTTGGGAGAGACCGTTCCGAAAGCGACAGAACGAATAATGAAGAAAAAATTCGGGGCGGAATGCAAATTTAAAAAAATAAATTCAATTTCCATGGAATTTGTCAAAAACGGCGAAAGAACAATTCACTCGTTCCTTCTGATATTCGTGACGGCGGAAACAAAAGAAAAAATTAAATGCATTGATTTTGAAAAAAACAGAAGCAGGATAATTTCAAGCGATTATTATTTGATAAAAAACGACATTGGCAGGAAAATAAGGTTGAATAATTTGATCACAAAATCGTGATGACTCGCTCATTCTATCCAAAGCAGCGCAACCATGACAAGAATTCCAAGAGCAAAAGTAATCAGTTCTATTATCGCCTTCTTCACCGTGAATTCCTTGTGCAATTCCGGAATCAAATTGCTTCCCGCGATGTAAATAAATCCGCCGATTGCCATAGGAATAATAAACACCTGTATGTTTTTGATGTATCCGCTGACAAGCAAGGAAACAAACGCGCCGAAAATCGCAAATATCGCAGAGAGAAAATTGAAAAACATTGCCCTCGCTTTTGAAAATCCGCCGTGGAGTAAAACTCCGAAGTCGCCGATTTCCTGCGGAATTTCGTGCAATACGACCGCAAAGGTTGTTGCGGTTCCAACAGGAATGCTGACAAGATAGCTCGCTCCGATAATCAATCCGTCGAGAAAATTATGAAACCCGTCGCCGATTAAATTCATTATTGCAAAAGAATGAACGCGCCCTTTTTTTCCGCGGGAATGGTAGTGCTGAAAGTGAATTATTTTCTCGGTTATGAAAAACAAGAATATCCCGAAAAGTATAAATCCGGATGTTGAAATCTCAAATCCGTTTTGTCCTACGACTTGGGGAAGCAAATGGAGAAACGCGTCGCCGAACAGTGCCCCCGCCGAAAAGCTGACGAGATAAATAAGCCACGCGTTCAATTTTTTTGCGTTCACTGAAAATGTGACCAAACCGACAAGGGAAACAAAACTGACTATCAAAACGCTTACAAGAGAATATGCCCACACCTCAGACATCATAAATGGACCAATCGAAATATATTTATAAATTAAATGTTTTCTTCACAAGTCCCGACAATTCTTCCGCCGCAATGCCTGAGAAACCGATGCCCAAATCGCCTTTTTTAGCGTCTGAAAAATTCGGAGTAAAATCCCGGTAATTCAATCTCTTGCTTCCAACAAATTCAATTAAGTTTTCCCCGAGAGCCAGAACGTTGTTTTCCGTTTCAAGCGCCGCGGAATAAACGCTTTTCCACGTTTTCACAAATCGCGGCGCCCTGCCAAAGTAAACTCTTGCAATTTTTTGCCCGTCGCCGTTTGATTCGTATACGCTTATTTCCATATAAAAAACCTTAGAATGATACTATTTAAAATCTTATGTTGCAAATAAAAAGCTAATTAAATCGGGCTTGTCTGAAATTCTCTTCCAACGAATTTTTGGAAAGTTCTGATTCTTGACAATCTTATTAAACAATACCTCTAAAAAGATTTCTTATATTTACAGCTGCCCAATCGAATTCTATTTTTAGAATGACATGGGAATTAGTCACTTTTTCCAAGAAAGTTGCTCTCCTATCAAAATATCCGCCGTCGGGATCCTTTGAGAATACATAAACCTTGTGCCCATTTTGATAATCTATAGAAATTGTAGTATCCACATTTTGCTCCAATATTATTTTTACGGCATCTCTTAATTTTGCATCATTAGGAAACGGGCAATGTTTGGTGTACCGGGCATCCAAAGAATTATAAACATCATCCAAAGTTACTCTTTCCTCATGTCCTCTGTTCCAAAAACAGTGAGCAAGATATAGCTGAGCCCAATCCTCAATTCTTCCGCCAAATGCCCTGTCCATAAAATAAATTACTCGAAGATGTATTTAAATATTATTATATTTAGGGTATTAAATGAGGCAGAACTACACACCGAAACCGTTATTCGTCGAGAGAATGAAGGAACTTCTTGGAAAAGCCGAGTTCGGAAGATACAAAAAAGCGATTGAAAAGCCGGTCTTGAAGTCGCTTCGCGTGAATACATTGAAAATATCGATTGAGGAATTGAAGAAAAAACTCGAGGCAAAAGAATGGAAAATATCTCAGCCGTTCAAGAAAAATCCCGAGATTTTTATTGTCGAGGGAAAATATTCTATTGAAAAAAAATCAGAATATAATCCGGTCTCCGATGGGAGGATAGTGGAAGGACAAATAAAAAGAACAGACCTTCAAAAGAAACTTGTTGATTTGGAGCCGGGCGAACTCGGGCGCGCTCTTGAACACATGCTCGGATATTATTATCTCCAGGAAATTGCAAGCATGCTTCCCGCAATTGTTTTGAGTCCTAAAAAAAACGATCTTGTGTTGGATTTGTGCGCCGCGCCGGGAAGCAAGACGACGCAAATGGCGGCGATGATGGAAAACAGGGGAACAATAATCGCGAACGACTCAAAGCTCGATCGGATAAAAATTCTCGCGTCAAATCTCGAGCGCTGCGGAGTCACAAACGCGATAATAACGAGAACAGACGGAATTCCGTTGTGCAGAAAAATGAAAGAGGAAAATTTTTTGTTTGACAAAATTCTCGTCGACGCGCCTTGCTCCGGCGAAGGAACGATAAGAAGCTCGAAAAAAACCCTGCTGATGTGGAATATAAACACCGTAAACAGTTTGTCAAAGGTTCAGAAAAAACTTTTGGAATCTGCGATAGAAATCCTAAAAACAAACGGAGAAATAGTATACAGCACGTGCACGCACGCGCCCGAGGAAAACGAGGAAGTTCTTGATTTCATTTTGAGAAAGTTTCCAAACGTGAGAATGGAAAAGATATTTATCCCTGTAAAAATCAGAAGCGGAATTTCAAAATGGAAAGACAGAGAATATCTTGAAGACGTGACGTATTCGTGCAGAATTTATCCCCACGTCTCGGACACGGAAGGTTTTTTCATCGCGAAGTTAAGGAGGGCGAGATGAAATTCCTAAACGCATTTATCGAAGATTGCAGGTATTATGATTTGAATAAAGTTGAACTAAAAAATATTCTCAAATATGTTAATGTAAGAAACAAAACGGTTCTTGACGTCGGAGCAGGAATAGGGCGGCTTGCATTTCCGTTGTCAAAATATGCAAAAGAAGTGATTGCCTTGGACAATGGCAAGAGATTCATGCCATATTTTAAGAAACATAAAAAAACAAATGTAAAATTTGTCAATAAAAGCATGGAAGAATATGTTAAAAAAACTCTGAAGAAATTTGACATTGTCTTGCTTGCTTGGCCGACGTTTGATTTCAAAATGATAAATTCTGTGAAAAGCTCGATGAATAAAGACAGCAAATTAATTTTTATTACCTGCGACAATAATTCCGACTATGAAACAATCCCAAATAAATTGCGTGTCTTGGAAAAAGCCGTTTTTAACAAAGATGTCCAAAACAAAGGTAAAATTTTGAAAAAATTGCCAAAAATGTTCAGAGTAATGGTCAACAGAAAATTAAAAACAAATTACAAATATCCCGATAAAAAAACGGCGTTTAGAATAATAAAGAACGGATTAAAATTATGGTTTAACATTAAACTTGACAAGAGTAATAAAGTTAATCTTATCGCCTTGATTAACAAACATAAAAAAGGCAATAAAATAATCTTTGAAGAAAAATTATATTTTTATGTGCTTGAATTAAAATGAACCCCCGGACAAAACAAAAAATCTGGAAGTCGATAAAAATCGGATGGATATTAATCGGAATTCTAATCGCATTTAATGCGTTGTTTTGGTGGATTAAAATAATAACGTCGACAAATATCGCCGTGCTGATAATCTTGTCGGTTTTTTTGGGATACGGCATAATTGCGCTGATTTTTTATGCGGCAATAACTTTTTTGTTTTTGTTTATTAAATTCGCAATTAAATTTTTTAAAAGATGAACCCCCTAAAAATACTCTCGGAAAAAGAAAAGAACGAAATAATTGAAAAGCTCAACGGGCAGTTCGGAATAAAAAATATTCCCGGAAAAATCATCACAAGGGGAAGGGAAAGATTGTTCCTTTATTCCGGAAATCTCGGCGACGGGCAAATAAAAAAGTTGGAAGAAATCGCGTTTCTTGAAAGAGTCGGAAGCTATTTCGCGAAAATGGAAGAAAGCGAGGAACAAATCCGCCTCAGCATAGAAGGCGCGCAAGTTCTGCAAAACCAAATAACGAAAAATATTTTTGAAATTCCCGAAGAGCTTGTGGAAGAGTGGATGAAAGGAAACGAATTAAATATTAAAACGGAATTGAGGGGATTTGTCATAATAAAATACAAAAATGATTTTCTCGGAACCGGAAAAGCGTCTGAAAACAAAATAAGCAATTTCATCCCGAAGAACAGGCGTTTAAAAGAAAAGAGCAATTGACAAAGATTATCACAAAAACAAAATGAACAAGCGAAAAATTAAATATGTTAAACCAAAAATGGAATTTAATCTTGGTTTGGAAAAATTCGAGCCGGCGCTTCCATTGAGAAAAGCAACCAAAAGAGACAAAATAAAATTAATCCTAAAGGAGATAATAATATTGATTGCATTTTTGCTGTTAATTTTAATCCAGTTTATAATTTTAGGATACTTGTTGAATAAATACTCTTAAAAACCGGTTTTTTCTTTATAAAAAATGCAACTCGACAAATCAAAAATTCTTCAGGCGGGAAAAATCGCCTCGGAAGCGAGGGAATTTGCAAGAGGATTCATAAAAAAAGGCGCGCCTCTTTTGGAGATAGCCGACAAAATTGAAAACAAAATGATTGAACTTGGCGGAAAGCCCGCGTTTCCCACGTGTTTGAGCATAAACGAAATCGCCGCCCACTCGACGCCTTCTCACGACGATAAAAGAATAGCTGAGGGAATTTTGAAAATTGACATGGGGGTTCATATTGACGGATGGATTGCAGACACCGCGTTTTCAATTGACTTGGAAAACGACGGGGAAAACAAAAAATTAATTATTGCAAGCGAAAAAGCCCTTGAAAGCGCGATAAAAACCGCGAAGAAAAGCGTGAAGTTGAGCGAAATGGGAAAATCAATTTACAATGAAATAAATTCTTTGGGACTTTCGCCGATAATAAATCTCTCTGGACACGGAATTTCCCGTTATGAACTGCACGCAAGGGTTTCAATTCCCAATTTTGACAACAGCGGAAAAGAAATTCTCGAGGAGGGCTTGTATGCGATAGAGCCGTTCGCAACTTCAGGCAATGGAAGAGTTCATGACGGAAAACCATCGGGAATTTATCGGCTTGAAAGCGAAAAAAATGTCAGAAGCCCGATTGCGCGCGAAGTCCTGAAGTTTATAATTGAAGAATATAAAACTCTGCCGTTTTGCTCGCGCTGGCTTGTAAAAAACCTTGGCATCCGGGCGTTGATCGGATTAAAACACCTTGAAGAGAACGGAAATCTCCACAGCTATGCGGAGTTGATTGAATCCTCGGGAAAAAATGTCTCTCAAAACGAGCACACGATTCTCGTTGAAAAAGATTCTGTGATTGTAACAACGAAGTGATTAATCTCTCGATAATTCTAATGCTTTACGAATAAGTTCTGCATATTGCCTCATTTCAAACGGCTTTCTCAAATATCCAAAAGCTCCGTCTCTAACTGCCTGTTCTCCAATTTCCTCGTCTCCCCCATAAATCAAAACAAAAGGAAATTTGGATTTTCCGGCGTATTCTGCAATTATTTCGCTGCCTTTTGAGCCAGGCATATCATTGTCAGTAACTACTAAAGAAACGTCTTCAATTTTGCCCTCAAGGCGATTTCTAAGAGAATTGCCGTTGCTAAATTCCTCAATTTCATATTCTGAAAATCTCCCTAAAATTGTTCTTTGAAGTTCTCTAATAATTTCTGTATCGTCAGCCAATAAAATTGTATTTCTCATTTTATTTTTCCTCTCTCCAGATTTTATAATTCCCGCATCCCAAAATCTCTCCGTGCTTTGGCGTCCCGTTGCATCTTCCGCATTTTTCAAATCCGTTTAAATATCCGCCGTTTTCCGCAATCCGCTTTTGCGGACAAATCGGCATTCTCAACAGAAATTCAAGTTCGGGAATTATTTCCAATTTTGTTTGTGTCATTTTAATCTCCGTATTTTAACGGGAAAAAATTCCCGCATTTTAGTTTCCTTCCGCATTCTTCTGTCCCGTCGCACAGGCTGCATCCGTCAAAAACTTGGCTGGAATAATCCTCATTTCCATTTCTTCTCTGAAATGCAAATTCCCAAATGCATCTGCCTTCTTCAGGCATGCCTTCAAGCACAATTCTTTCAATATTTTTCCTGTCAATGATTATTTCTTCCATAGAATTCACTCAAATCTCAAGATTATAAACCTTTCTATTTGTAGTTACTAAAAAGTGATATCACTTGGCTCATTTTATTCGCTTATTAATCTTGCTCCAAATCCGCCTCTGACAGGATTCTTCTAATAGAAAAGTTTAACCAAATAAAATGCCGATAATTCTACAAGATGATGGCGCGATAAATTCTTTTGAATTAAAATTGTTTCCGTCTGGATGGAAATTTTCAGGAGAATTTTTTTAAAAATATTAATGTGCAATCCGAAATGTAAATATTAACTGGGGGATTTTATAAATATCAATAATAAACGGGACACGGGTAGGGGACAAATTTGAAAAAATAAAATTAGTTTGGCGTAAATTTAATAATTCTCTCACCCCAAATAGCTGTTTCCCGTCGGAAGCGCGGCTTTCGCCTGCTGCAAAAACGCCTCTTCGATTTTTTTGTAGACCTCTATCGTCGGCTTGTTTACGCTCGGCTTTACTTTCTTGAACGCCTCTTCAAAATGTTTCCTGTTGACTTGTTTTGCGTCGACCGATTCTCTCAATGAAAGCATCGCCGCTTCCCTCGCCAGTGCTTCAAGGTCAGCGCCGGTGTATCCGATTGTTTTTTTGGCCAAGTCTTTTAAATTGACGTCTTTCGCCAGCGGCATTTTTTTCGTGTGCACTTGAAGAATCTGGAATCTTCCTTCCTCTTCAGGCGCGTTTACAAGAAGAATTCTGTCGAATCTTCCCGGTCTCAGAAGAGCCGCGTCAAGCATATCCGGACGGTTTGTCGCTCCGACGACGAGAACGTCTTTCAAATCCTCAAGCCCGTCCATTTCCGCAAGTATTTGATTCAAAACCCTCTCGGTTACTTTTGTTCCGTTGTCAAATCCCCTCTTTCCCGCGAGGGCATCGATTTCGTCAAAGAAAATTATGCACGGGGCCACTTGTCTGGCTCTTTCGAAAATTTTTCTCACTCCTTCTTCGGATTTTCCAACCCACATGCTCAGCAAACTCGGTCCTTTTACCTGAATGAAATTCGCCTCCGCCTCTTTTGCAACCGCTTTCGCAAGCAGCGTCTTTCCTGTTCCCGGCGGCCCGTAAAGCAAAATTCCCCTGCTCGGCCTTATTCCCATTCTGTCAAAACTCTCCGGATATTTCATCGGCCATTCAACCGCCTCTTTTAATTCCTGCTTTATTGAATCCAATCCGCCGACGGAATCCCAATTGACATTCGGCATCTCGACAAGAACTTCCCTCATTGCGCTCGGCCTTACGACTTTCAATGCGTTCAAAAAGTCCTCCTGTTTTACAACGAGCTTTTCCAAAATCTCCGGAGAAATCTGCTCTTCCGCGTCGAACTTCATCTGCGGGAAATATTTTCTCAAAACGTTCATTGCCGCTTCCTTCGTCAGCGATTCCAAATCCGCGCCGACAAATCCGTGAGTTATCGCGGCTAATTCTTGAAGCATCCCCTCTTTACATATGACATTTAACTCTATTTTTTCGTCAGAATTTAATCCTTTTAGAATAAATTTATTTTTATTATCGTCATCAGTTAATGTGTTTGCAAGTTTCTCAAGTTTCTCAATATATTCCTTGCTTGTTTTTTTCTCTTCGCCATTTTTTGAATTAAATTGTTCCTTCGCTGAATTTATTATCTTTAACAAATAGGATTTTCTTATCGGATGTTCAAGAGGCATTCCTCTCGTGTGAATTTTCAAAATGTTCAATCTTCCTTGTTTGTCGGGCGCGTTTATCGCAATTTCCCTGTCAAACCTTCCGGGTCTCCTCAACGCGGGATCGAGGGAATTTATTCTGTTCGTCGCGCCGATGACGATTACTTTTCCTCTGCTCTTCAAACCATCCATCATTGTCAAAATTTGCGAAACAACTCTCCTTTCCACTTCTCCTATCGTCTCTTCCCTCTTGGAAGCGATTGCGTCGATTTCGTCGATGAAGATAATCGCGGGCGCGGTTTTCTCGGCTTCCTCAAAAATATCCCTGATTTTTTTCTCCGATTCTCCGTAATATTTCGACATTATCTCCGGACCGTTCAAAAGAATAAAATTCGCAGATGTTTCATTTGCAACCGCTTTCGCAAGCAGCGTCTTTCCTGTTCCCGGCGGTCCGTGAAGCAAGACCCCTTTCGGCGGCTCTATTCCGAGTTTTTCAAAAATCTCCGGATGCTTCAACGGCAATTCAACCATCTCCCTTATTTTTTTTATCTCTTCTCCAAGTCCGCCGATGTCCTCGTAATTGATTTCCGGAATTTTCTCGTCGGAAATTTCAACCGCCTTCGGATTAAGCGTGACTTCGGTGTTTTCGGTTATAATTACCGGCTGATTCGGATTCAAATTCACGACGACGAATTTTATCTGTGCTATTCCTCCGCCGAGATTTCCAAATCCCATGTTGTCAAATGCGTCGCCGAACAAATCCCCGAACTCCGAACCGAATCCCATTTCCGAAAACAAGTCCTTTCTTCTTTGAACTCCGCCGAGAACGACTATGTCTCCTTTTGCGACGGCCCTTCCAAGCAATCCCCTTCGCAATCCGTCGGGATCTCCGTGGAGCTGAACCATTATGTTTTTCTGCGCCGGAGCAATGACTATCTTTTTCGCCTCTCTTATGTCTGCCCTTGAAATTGAAACCAAATCGCCGATTCCCACTTTTGCGTTTCTCCTTATTATTCCGTCAATTCTTATTATCCCTTCTCCGACGTCGGCGGGGTATGCGCGGTCTACAATCGCAACCGTCTCCCTTTGTCCTTTTATTGTTATCACATCGCCCCTTCTTATGTCCAAGCTTCTCATTATCTCGGAATCAATTCTCGCAATTCCCTTGTATGCGTCGTCTTGCAAGGCCTCGACGACTTTCAATTGAATGTTTTTTTTGTCCGCCATTTTAAATTTTTTTATTTGCTCCTGTAAATTTTATTTTGATTTTTCTCCGGATGAGCCGAATCGTAAAATTGCCTCGCATGCAAAACCGGCCTGTTGTTTTTCACGACGCGAACTTCTCTGGCTTTTATGATTCTCGCGTTTTTTCCGTCTTTGTCTCCGAAATTCAGCGATACTCTGCCCATTTCTTCAAAGCACAGCTTCACCATTTTGTCGAATTCGCTGACCGTTCTTTTTTGATTGTTCATGAATGAAACGATTTCCTTCGGAATCGAAACTGCGTAGCTGTTCCCGACCAACCTCATTTTTACGCTGAACTCCTTGTTCTTCAAATTTATAAATTTATTGTAATTTTCCTCATCGCCGGGATGGATTATTTTTTCATTGCATCCTCTGCAAATCACCGCTCTCAAAATATATCCGTTTCTCAATATGTCTACCTTTTCCATTTTCCTGTTGCAGTTCTTGCATAAAATCGTGTTTTCAAAAATGTCGTGCGTCATTTTAAGGTTGATAAACTGAAAAAGAATAATCTTCCCTGTCAGAATTTTTGAATAATTCTAATGCGGAGCGCGCAAAAACCTCCGTTTCAAGCAGGGGATCTTTTGATATTCCAAAGTTTTCATATTCAACCAATTTCTGCCTTATCTTCTCGCCTTCCCGAAAGGTAAGAATTTTAACAGACAATCTCGGTTTCTGAGGTTCTCCCAATAAGCTTGAAATTTTTGTCATCTTTGTTTTATTTTTTATTTATTATGGGTGCCACATTCTTTCGGAATGTGGCGGGTGAAAGGAGGTATATGTATACCTTGTGTATATACTGCTAAGTATATTTATAAATGTTACGAAAAACCGGAATTTGTTTAATAAGAATACTTGTTTAAATTTGCAACAAAAAATCGGCTCGCTTCCGACGGGGAAACTGCCTTACGATGACCCCCCAAAAAATTATTCGCGATTGATAACTATGATAACTGTAAATCCGCGTTTATGCTAACATTGGTTTCTTTGGGGGATTGGCGGGCAATTTGACTTTAACTATTTTAAAATTA
>JACQLK010000023.1 GCA_016204145.1 Candidatus Pacearchaeota archaeon
TCAACTCGCGCCCCGATTTATTATTAATATAAAAATTACTTAAATCAAAACGCTCGGCTCGCGACTTCGCACGAGTTATTAATTATCTTTCGATTACTCTCTACCACGAAATCACTCGGCTCCGCCAGAATTTTCTCCAATTTAAAAAAGATTAATGCGATAAAAACTGCCGGCGATTACGCAAGACGACGGCGCGATAAAATGTTTTGAATTAGATTTTTTAACGATACATTAATCCCGATTCAATTAAAAAATCATTTCCTCTTTTCGTATCTTCGCCACGCAGAGACGGCGGATTTTGCCCTTCGCCCGAGGCGTTTCAGAATCGATTTTCTCAACTCAACCGCTTTCACGGCGCGCTTATTCTTATACAGATTAATCACCGGAACCGCGACCTCTTGAATCAACTCGTTTCTTTTAAGGGAAGAAATTCCCGCGTCCTTCGCAGCTTTTTCCACGGCTTTTTTTATTTTTTCCCCGCTGAACGCCTGCGCTTTGCCGTTTCTTTTTATCACAACACCCATTTTTCATAATATATAATGAAGTAT
Organism: Candidatus Pacearchaeota archaeon; assembly: GCA_016204145.1. Classification (GTDB taxonomy): domain Archaea; phylum Nanobdellota; class Nanobdellia; order Pacearchaeales; family GW2011-AR1; genus JACQLK01. Next base: position 549 of record JACQLK010000023.1, read on the forward strand.
ATAAATTTAATGCCCGATAAAAATAAAAAGCGCTTTCGAAGAATTATTTAATGTTCAGGATAAATGTGGGTTCGAAAAATCCCGCGAAAGTTGAAGCTGTCCGGGAAGTTCTTGAAAGTTATGATTTTTTAAAGCCGTTTGAAATGAATTATTTTGACGTTTTTTCCGGAGTCAGAGAACAGCCGATTGGATTTGACGAAATTGTTTTGGGTTCAAGGAACCGGGCAAAAAATTCTTTTTTGAACTGCGATTATAGCATCGGTTTGGAAAGCGGCATTTTTCTGCTCCCCCATTCCGGCTCTTCTTATTTTGACGTTTGCTCGTGCGCGATTTACGACGGGAAAGATTTTTATCTTGGGATTTCAGAGGCGTTTGAAATTCCAAAAAAACTCTCCGATTTGATACGGGATGAAAATTTTGATTTGAGCCGGGCGACGAGAAAAGCCGGATTGACGAGCAGCGAAAAAATAGGAAATGAAAAAGGAATAATAAACATCTTAAGCGGCGGCCGTTTTACAAGGGGCGAGCAGATAAAAAAATCCCTGCAAACGGCTTTGATGCGTTTGGAAAACCCGAGATATTACAAATAAACTTTTCTGATAATTTTTTAAATGACCGCTTGTTAATTTTTGCATGGCTCCGTAGCTCAGCGAGAACACGAAGTTTTCTCGCGCACTTTCCGGTTTGAATTCGTTTAAATCGATTGGTTCGCTGCGTCGCCAAAAACACAGAATGGCTCCGTAGCTCAGCCTGGCAGAGCACTAGACTCTTACGACGTAAGCGCAAGCTTACGGAAGTGGCGGAAGATAAAATTTTCCGCGTCGACGCGGGTTTTCTCGCGGAAGTTTGACAAACTGAAATTGGAGAGATCTAGGTGTCGTGGGTTCAAATCCCATCGGGGCCATTTGTCTTTTTTGATGGTGTAGAAAATAATAAATAGAGATTAATTCTCTTCAAAACATGGAGAGGGTAAAAATTGTTGTTTTTGTTCCGATAACTCACACCGGACGAGTAAGAGAAGCAATTGGAAAGAGCGGGGCGGGGGATTATAGGGAATTATGAATATTGCACTTTTTCATCCAAAGGAATCGGGAGGTTTAAACCAAAAAAAGGCGCAACACCTTTTATTGGAAAGGTTGGAGAGATTGAAGAAGTTGAAGAGGAAAGAATAGAGTTTATTTGTCCAAAAAATAAATCAAAGAAAGTAATCAAAGCCGTGAAACAAGCGCATCCTTATGAAGAGGTGGCATTTGATATTTATCCGTTATTGGACGAGGATTCTTTATAATATCTTTTTTATTCAAACCTTATTCTTTTACATTAATTTCTGTTGATTGTTTCGCGTTGAAATATTTTTAAACTTCTTTTCATTTTGGATTGTATGGGTTTGCTTTTGAGGAGACATTATCACACCAGAATTTTTCGCGACGCGGTCGTGCGTCTGGCATTTGTAATATTCACCGTCTCTTTGGCGTCGTCGCTTATCGACACGATTTGGTCTGTTTATGTCAACGGATTTTTTCACAACGAATCGCTCGTCGGATTTTTCTCCGGTTTTCTTTCGGTGCTTTCATTTCTCTCATTTTTTTTCATTGTTCCGCTTGTGGCGAGGTCGAATAAATCCGTGCTTTATTCACTCGCGCTTATAACCTCCGCATTTTTGTACGTTATTTTCGCTGTAAATAAAAATTTGTTTGTTTTCATAGTCCTCTCAATAGCCATTTCAATAATAATCTCCATAAAAATCACGACCGCCGGAATAATGGTAAAGGACAAATCGGACAAGAAATCGCTTTCGAAAAATGAGGGAGTCGTGTACTCATTCAACAATGTCGCATGGGTCCTCGGGCCTTTGCTGGGAAGTTTGATTCTCGTGCAATTCGGGCACTCTGCGATTTTTTTCGCCGCCGCGCTGCTGATTTTTCTCGGATTTATCTTGTTCAAAATATCCGGAATAAACGATTCTAACAAGGTGAAAAACGTAAGCAACAATGTTCTTGGAAATTTCTTTGATTTTTTCCGCGACAAAGAAAGGGTTATTTCATACATTGTCAGTTTGGGCGTCACGATTTGGTGGTCGCTGATTTATCTTTACATTCCGCTTTTCATAATAGACAGCGGATTGAAAGAGAAGGATATAGGAATTTTCCTTTTCTTTACGGCAATTCCGCTTATTCTGTTTGAATACGTTTTCTCGAGAATGGCGGGAAAATACGGCTTTAAGAAATTTTTTCTTTTCGGATACATCATGGTTTCGCTAATCGCCTTAATCGCATTTTTTATGACAAACGTTTATTGGATTCTCGGAATTCTCGTCCTCGGAAGCGTCGGAATGGCGATGCTTGAGCCGACAACGGAGGCGTATTTTTTCAAGATTTTGAAGAGCAAAAAAGACGAGAACAGATTCTACGGACCGTATAACACCGCTATTGAAACGGGACTGATAATCGGAAAATTCGCGCCGGCTGTTTTTTTGGTTTTCTTTCCATTCAAATCGATATTCCTTCTTTATTCCATTTTGCTTTTTGCGGTTTTTGCAATTGCATTAAAGGCGAGGAATATTGCGGAGTGACTGAAAAAGTACATAAACTTTCCAGTTAGTTATTATTAAAAAGAGGTAACAAATAGAAAGATTTATAAATCAATATTTTTATGACTGATATATGAACCTTTTAGAATTAGCGGAAAAGTTTGGCGGATATAGAGAATCTCAAAAAATGCAAAGGGAATATTCCCGAAGATTTATGGAGGCCTTTGATTCAAGCGATGAAGTAACTATTTTTTTTGAGGGAGAACCTTATAGTTTGAATCGCGCTACAGTTGTTGCAGGATATGATGAACAACATCGCCAGATAGAGATGGATTTTCCGGGTCTTTTGGACAGATTGGGCTTGCGCAAATTTTGGTCGTCTGAAAGTAATTCTTTTCCCCAACTTCCCGACGAATGTTACGATGTGATAAATAGGGAAGCTGGATATGGAAGGTTAAACGAAAGAGGGAGACAGATTATTTCCAATCTATTGGTTAAAAAAGTAAGATTTTCTCAGTATCGCGAAGACATGTACGATGGTCCGCAAAAAATAAGAGAAGATGTTTATTTTCCTTCAAGTTAGGTTCTTTAATTTTTTGATATTAAAACACTAGCTCCGTCATTTTGCTCAATAAATTTTATCGCGCAAAATCTTTTTGCGATTCATTCAATGTTCGCCGATAAAAAGTTTTTATCCTTTCAAGATTCTCGACGCCATAATGCTTGTATTCTCCGAGATAACAGGCGGGAGTTTGGGCATTAAAATCGTCCCCAACTTCCTGAAAAAAATGCGGAATTCCTTCACGGTTTAGAAAATGCAAAACCGGCTCGGCTTCGGCGAAATTTCTCCCCATCACATGGACTTCCAAAGTCATTTTATCTGTATTCCCGCCAAGTGTGCTCGCACTTCGTGCACTTGAAGAATTTCGTCTCGGCCTCGTCGCCGGAGCGCGTTTGAACAGTCCAGAAATAACATTCCTCGTTTTTGCATTTCTTGCATTTCTCCGCGACTTTCGGAAACGTCTGCGCGTCCTTGCTTGAAATAACCGCGACTTCGGTCGTCTCTTTTATTTTTTCGCTCGTGTTTAACTTGACTTTTTCTTTTGTAGAATAATTGCATCTCGGGCATCCGTAGTTTTTCGCTTTCTGGACAAGAACCGCTCCACATTTTGGGCAAAATTCCATATTAGTGCATTTGTTTTCAACTCTGAATCATTTTTGTTTAAAAAACTTCCTAAAACGCAACGCCATTCAACGAGGGTAACTATTGTTAATTTTCGCGGCAAAACCCGCGTTCGTAGCCGGGTTTTGAATTTTCGAAGAACACGAGCTTTATCCATCCGAGATACGGCGCGAGCTTCAGCACAGGTCTTCCGACAATATCCTCTTCCGAAATGCTTTTTTCAAACTGGAGCTGGCCGTTGTTATTATCTCCCATAGTCGAGAATCTTTTTTTTCCGCCTTCATCTTTTACGCCGATTATCCTGTGAATTATCGGATTGTTTTGTCCGGCGTTGAAGATTATCACGTCGCCGATTTTTAACTTATCGGGATTTGCCCCTATGACAAAGAGTATGTCTCCCTTGTTAAGTCCGCTTGTGAAGCGGAATTTTTCAAAAACGTTTTTTTCCACGCTCAAATCGGAATATTTGCCTTCGTGCCTTGAAAACCATGAATCGAATTCCGAGAGAAGATTTCCAGCGTGATACATCGAGCACGATTCAACTATTGCCAGAGGCAAGGGGGTTCCCGTAGCCAAACTCAAGACGGGAAAGAAAACGAATTTGATGAAAATGAAAATGAAAAGAATCGAGAAGAGCCATCCCTTGAAGCTTTCGTCGTTCCACAAAAGAAACCAGAATTTGTCAAAATATTTTTTCGCTTCTTTTTTGAAATGCATAAAAAGAAAAGGCAAGGCGGATTTTTAAAGTGTTTTGTTTGTCCTATATCCTTTTCTATAAAAATCCTTTTAAATTAGGTTTATCACTTTATTCCATGGATGAAAAAGATACGATGAAGAGGGCTTTTGTCGCGGGCGCTTCGTGCGCTTTTGATTACAAGGAAAAAAATCCGCGCGCCACGGAAACGGAGACGATGTCTCACGTCGCGAGAGAAATGAGAAAATTGATAAACGAGATTGAAGACGACGAATAATTCTTTATTTGGGGAATTTTTATCTCTTATCTTTCCAGGCGACAAAGCCGAGAGCAATCAGATACAAGATTCCGCCGACTTGCGGAATTATCATTGAGAGCGAAAACCATCCGGGATATTTTCTTTTCTCGAAAATTCTCCACGTTGAAATCACAATCAGGACAAAAAGAGCGAGCCATCCCAGAATTGGAATTAAAATCAGCAGCGTCCACCATCCGTTAAATCCGCCGAGTCGGAGCATCATGAAAATGTTGACAATCGGAATCCACGCGAACCAAGAATTTTTGTATTTTAATTTTTTCGCGATTCTCGTCCATGACAACGAGAAATAAACGTAAAGCGCAATCGAAAGAAGAACAATCGCGATTATTCCCAGAGCCGTGAGGACTCCGACGAAACTTCCTAACATAAAATCCGAAATGCCGCTTCCGAAAAATAAATCTTTGACCATTTTGAATCTTCTGCAACGAAAACAACGAAAAGAGGATTATAAATGTTTTTGGAACGTTTTTTTGTACTTTTTTTAGAAATTCCTAATTCTTCTTTAGTCATTAAACAAAATATTCTTTTTATCCCGCCTTCTCGCAACCTCTCTCGTTTTGGGTTCCAAGAATTTGACTCGCGAAGTTGCTCTCCTCGCAAACCGACTTTATTATTAATAATTTTAAAATAGTTAAA
>JACQLK010000021.1 GCA_016204145.1 Candidatus Pacearchaeota archaeon
ACAAGGAATTCATAAAAGGATACATCAGAAAACAAAAATATTTTTCAGGACTTCAAAAGAAGCTGAATGATTTTTTCTGATTCTTCATGCCACCCGTCTGCGACGGGTGGTTTTTGACACTCGGTTCTATGGCTGCACATGGAGACAAAGATTTTGAAAAAATATCTGAAAAAGAGTTAAAGGAATTTTTATCTTTTATTAGAGACAGAGTTTTAAACTTAAAATAATCTTCCCTACGTCCCCTTCCCCTTGATCAATCCACTTAATTTTTCTTTGAACATTTTCATTAAATTTTACGTCGCTTTCCCCATACTAAACTTCGCGACGGCGAGCCCGGTTTTTGCATAAGCCCTGAATTGTTTCAGATTTTTGACTTCCAAAAACTTTTTCAAAATCATGCTCGGTCTGAAATAATATTCCTTGTAGGCGCGCTTTTGCATTTCCATCATCAATCCGAATTTGCTTTCTCCGTATTCAAAAAGCGGCTCGTTGAACGCATTGAAATCCTCCCACTTTTGAGAAAAAACTTTTCCTTCTTTCATAATTTTGTCATAATACGGACTTCCCGGAACGGGCGTGTAAACTTGGAATTGCGCGAAATTCAAATCAAGTTCTTTCGCGAATTCAATCGTGTCAAGCATTTCTTTTCTTCCCTCGCCCTCGTTTCCGAACATGAAAAATCCCTCTGTCAAAAGCCCGGCTTCCTTCGCCCATTTCACCGCGTTTATTATGTGCTCTTTTGTTTCTCCCTTTCTCATCTTCTTCAAAATCTCCGGATTTCCCGACTCAATTCCAAACGCAACCAAATAAAATCCCGCCTGTTTCATTTTTTTCAACAACGGCAAAGTTACTCTGTCCGCGCGGATTCCGTTTCCTGTCTTCAATTCCAAATCATAACCTCTTTTAATCAAGCCGTCGCAAATTTCCTCGACTCTTTTTGGAAGGAAGGTGAAATTGTCGTCAAGAAGATTCAATTCTTTTATTCCGTAATTCTTCACAAGATGGTCTATTTCCGCGAGGACATTTTCAGGGCTTCTGTGCCTGAATTGTTTTCCCTGCGTTTTGAAATTGCTGCAAAATGTGCAACTGTACGGACAGCCGCGCGAAGTCATTATCGTCGCGAAAGGATATCTCCTGACTCCGGGCGTCCAGTATTTGCTCAACGGCAATAAATCCCTCGCCGGAAAAGGAATTTTGTTCAAGTCCTGAATCAAAGGACGCGGAGCGTTTACAATTATTTTATTTTTTTTATCTCTGTAAGCCAATCCGAGAATGTCTTTTTCCTTTTTTCCTTGCGCCAATTCAAGCATCGTATCCTCTGCTTCCGAAACAATGCAATAATCAATTTCCGAAAATTCCTGCAAAGTTCTTTCAGGCATCATCGTCGGATGCGGTCCGCCGACGGCAACTTTGCAATTCGGGAGAACCTCTTTTGCTTTTTTCGCCAAAGCATATGCTTCCATTATCGTGTTTGTCGTCGCCGCGATTGCAATCAAGTCCGCGCCGCTTCTTCCGATTGCAATTTTCTCCTGCTCGTCGTTAAGTCGCAGTGCCGCAAGGTCAAGAATTTTAACTTCAACACCGTTTCCTCTAAGATAGCCCCCTATGTAAGCCAATCCCAATGGAGGAAGAATCATCGTTGCCTCTTCAGATACGTAACTATATACCTTAAGATAATTCGGCGCTATTAGAAGCGTTTTCATTTTTTAGTAAACTATTGTTAATTTATAAAAGTTACGCAATTTCCCGATGCAATTCCCCCATCGTCAAATCCTTCTTCTTTCCAATTTTATTCAAAATGTAAAACGCTTTCATTTCTTTAAGTTTAGGATTATATCCGTGCATCCCTTTGCATTCTTTCATCTGCCAATAATTCGGGAAAAAACAAACCCCTGGATTTGCAAGATAAATCCAATCGCCGTATTTTGTGTCCCATTTTATCAACTTGCATTTTTCAATAGGCATATTTTCCGGTTTTTCTCCCCAATATCTCGCAAGCGTTGAATCAATAAAACATTTCTCTGTTTCTGGAACTTTCACAAATTCTTTTATGTCAAGCATTCCGTGATCGCTCATTATCATATCCCATTTAATTTTGCTAAGAATATTATCCAGACGCTTCACTTCTTCCACAACCTCAATGGATTTTGTTCCATATTTGTGCGCGATTCCGTCAAGCTCGTGGAATGAAATGTATTTTACAGGAATTCCTTTGTGCAGCGGTTTTTTCACGTCGGTGTCAAACAAATGAAATTTTTCCAAAGGAATGTTGTTTGTTCTGAAAAGCGTGTTTCCTTTTGCGACATTCCACAAATTGAGAAGAACGTCAAAAAGAAATCGGTTTATTTTTCCAAGACAAACAAAATTTTTCATCCATTTCCAGGAACTTCTTTCGGTTAGGTAAAAAAACGCGAGTTTGTCTGAACTGCCGTGGAAAAAAATATCCATCCCTCCCCAAAAGCCGAGCGGCGTTTCCAATTCTCCGTGCTGAAATTCTTTTGTTTTTTCTTTCAGATAATCTGCATATCCAATATATTCCGGTTTGAAGCTGTCAAGCATTATAATAATTTTTTTATTTTCCATATTCTCCTTTAAAGCAACCTCTGTTCGTAATATAATCCATACGCTTTCAAAGCCCTTTCTTTAAGATGCCAAAACTCTTTCCTTTTGACTTTTATTAATTTTTTCAGCTCTTCGTATGCTTTGTCGAGATAAATTTCGTCATTTTCGGATTTATTTTTCAAAAGATAATATATCGGAAGAACCATCCGCAACCCTGCGTCTTTCCACGTGAATAGCGGAGCAAAATGCGTTTCATTTTGCTTTTTCAAAATGTTGAAATATCCGATATTCAACGCATACTGCGCCGGAAAAAAATTAAACCCGATTTTGTGCTCCAGATAAGGCGCAAAATAATTGTACGGAAGCCGGTTGTTTATCGCATCCGCAACGTTTTCCGTTCCTGTTATTTTTTTTATGTAATATTCAAAAACAAAAAGTATGTCTTTCAGCGTTTCATTCCATATTTTTTCATGTTCCTTTATCTTGAAATTCGGTTTCAGTTTGAAATCGGTCGCCTTTCTCGCTTTCTCCGCAAGGTCGGGGATTTTTTCATATAAATCCGGAAAATTATTTTTGTAGATTTCCGCAAAGATTTTGCTCCTCTCCAAAGATGTCGGCGCAAATTTTTTGTCCAAAATCAAAAGCGCTTCGCATATGGACATATAGCTTTTGTTGCTCCAAAAAATCCTGATTTTTTTCTGCTCGTCATTATAGTCCTCTCTTAAACCGAGAAGCATCGTGTGCAGTTTGTTGAACAAATTTCTCAATCCTTCCGAATTCGGAATTTCTTCCGGCTTTATTTCGTTTATTCTATCGAGAATTGTTTCATCTCCGTAAATAACCTGGCTTCCGTATTTCAATTCGTAATATCTTTGCGTTTTCATAAGATTGCTCAATTTGTCGTATGGGATGCATCTTGCATCAACGTGGAAGAATTTATTTGAATCATATCCTTCGTCGGGAAAATATGCCACTTCCAGCCCGCCCATCCCGATTTCCTTCGAGGCATTCATTGAAATTTTGTCCAATTCCTCGTCGGTAAGCTTTTTCCCGGTTACGACATACAAGTCAAAATCGTTGAATGGCACCGGCTTTCCTTTCACTATTTGAACGCTTCCCTCGCCCTTTCCGAATCCGCCGAAAAGGATTATTGAAATCGGATTGCAGTCGTTTGTAAAACTTTTTATTATTTTGTCCAGATAATCTTTCTTGATGTATTCGTCAACTTTTTTTCCGTATGCCGTGTATTTTGCCATAAAATTTTATCATCTTAATTTTCTTCCAAATCGATTTTATCCTGCGTGTATTTTTTTCCGTGCTTTAATGCGATGTATGCTTTTTCCAGTTCAACTCCGAGATCTGCGGCATGGTCGAGATTTTGAACAAGTTCTTCTTTCAACATTATAGTGTAAACTTCCATCGGGTTGTCTCCGCGAATTATTATTCTGACTTTGTTTTCCTTGTAATCGCAAAACGCCGCCTCGATTTTTCCCAAATCGGAATTTACTCTTATCAAAAAATATCCCTTCGGATCCATTTTCCACGGGCGTTTTGTTCCCGTCGCATCAATCTCTCTCGGCTTTTCCATTGTTATCTCCTTGAATCCCGGCTTGTTGTATTTTCCCAAACTTTTGACTTCATTTTTTTCATTCATATCTGCAAAAAGAAAAAAGGGATTATAAGGATTGTGCAATAAAATTCATCATAAACTATTTAAACAATTTTCTTATGATTTCCTTATGACTAAACTATTGTTAATTCAGCCGAATTACCGGAGCATTTATTCTTATGCGGGAAGCAAGACCGCGACGCCGATTTACCCTCCGTTGGGATTGGCTTACATCGCGGCGGTAGTAAGGGAAAGGGGATTTGAAGTTAAGATTCTTGAGGCAAATGCTTTTGATTTGAATCACGAACAGATAAAAGAAGCTATTGAAAAATATTTTCCGGATTACGTCGCAATGACCGGCGCTTCAAGCATGATGGACGAAATAACTGAATTATGCGCATTGCTTCCAGAAAATTTAAAAGTAATTTTCGGCGGAATTCACGCAAGTTCAATGCCCGACGATGTCCTGAAAAATTATCCTCGAATTGATATCCTTGTTCGCGGCGAGGGCGAAGAGGCAATTGTGGAAATTCTCTCCGGAAAATCGCTTGAAAAAATTGACGGCGTTTCTTTCAGAAAAAAAGGAAGGATAATCCACAACAAGGACGCGAAATTTATAGAAGACCTGGATTCCCTCCCGTTCCCGGCAAGAGACCTTTTGCCGATGAACAAATACTTCAGCTTTGAAGCGAGAAAATATCCAATTGATTATATTGTCTCGGGAAGGGGCTGTCCATATAGGTGCATTTTCTGCGCCGATTTTATAACTTCCGGGAGAAAATTAAGGGCTCGAAGCGCCAAGAATATTGTCGATGAAATCGGACATCTTGTAGAGAATTATGGCGTTCAGGAAATTGATTTTCAAGATGATAATTTTACTTTGTATGCGGACAGGATAAAAGAATTTTGCGATTTGATGATAAAAACCGGATTGAATAAAAAAGTTGTTTGGAAGGTTGCAAACGGAGTGAGATGCGACAAACTTTCTTTGCCAATGCTGAAGCACATGAAGCAGGCGGGATGTTACATGTTGTCTCTTGGAATAGAATCCGGAAATCAGGAAATTCTAAACAAAATGAGAAAGGCGGAAAAATTAGAAGATATAAAAAACGCGGCCCGTTGGTGCAGGGAAGCGGGAATTGAAACCCGCGGATTATTCATCTTCGGTCTTTTGGGAGAAAATGAAAACACGATGCAGGACACTATCGATTTCGCGAAATCCCTGCCGCTGGATACCGCGACTTTTCATGTTTGCATTCCGATGCCGAAAACAGAGTACTGGGAAATAATAAAACGGGAAGGGCAACTTCTCGACGTCGGATGGGACAAATACACCGCGTATTCCGAAGGGGCATTCAGGCACGGCTCCGTTACTCCGGAATTGATGAGCAAAATGCAAAAAAAGGCATATAAGGAATTTTATCTTCGTCCGGAATTCATATTAAGAAGATTTTTGAGAATTCGCACTGCAAAGGATGTGAAACTTACGCTGAAAGGCGGTTTGGAGGTCTTGAAGTTTGCGAAAGCGTGAGAAAAAAAGTTTAATTAAAAAATAGAATAATATTAATTATGTGGATAAAAGAATTATTAAAAAAACAATTTAGTCCTTTGTTTATTTCTTATTACCTTCTAATAGTTTTAACGATAATATTATTATATTCCATAAAATACTTTTCTAAAAAGTTTTTCTATGATCTGGATGTTAATGTTATTTGGTTTGTTTTGACTTTTGTTTTTATCTTGGGAATCTTAATATTAGTCAAAATTTACGCTGAGAAAATAGATAATAATTATCTTTTATATTATTTTTTCAAAAAAATAAACTATTGGACTATATTCAGCTTTTCTCTAATATTTATCTTGTTGCTGGTCAGTTTTAATATCTATAACAATTATGCTATCTATCCTCTACCCTTTGAAGGAACACTCTCCACAGTAGAAGATAATGTCTCTAAAGAGATAATAAAGGAAAATCTCATAGAGAAGCCCTATGTAAAATGTTCCAATATTTGGGGAGAAAGAGACTACATAATTGACAAAGAAGTCACTTGCTATTTTATTTTAAGATATAAAGAAGGGTTCACATCTTATTTATCTGAGATAGAAAAATATTATTTTTACTTTAATGGAAGTGCAAAGCAAGAAAAACATTCTATGGACATAAATCAAATAGAAGATAATATCCAACATTGGAATGTTGCAATACCAATAAACAAGGATTTTGGTGAATCTACAATTAATCTATATTTTAAAGAAAACAATGAATCTCAAAAATTAACTAATTCTTTACGTATTGCTCCATCAAGATTATTTACTGAAGAAACATATTATGAAAAAAGAGAAAAATCTTTCCTTTTATTTCTTACAACTATTTCAATTTTAATATTTTCTACCATAACTACTATAAAAAATTTTAGAGATTTATCTGAACCTTCCAACAACAATTCTTATAAATAACAATTTTCTCCGAAAATCATGTCGACTCAAAAAGATAAATCAAAAGTTCGAGCGAGTTTTCACGGGCATATTCTCGCGGATTACGGCCAGTGGTGGAGAAGACAATTTGGCATAGAAGGAAAAAATTTGGCAGACGTCGCCGCGGAAAGATGCATTGAAAAAGGAATTGATGTTTACGCGATTACAAACGAATCTGTTTTTTCAAACTTCGAGAAGATAAGCAGGTTTGAGCAAATTTTTCAGGAAGCTGATTCTCCGTCGCTGAAAGGCAAATACAAAGTCGGCAGAATTGGAAACGCCTTTGTTATGCAATCTCGCGCCGGAAAAGTTATTTTCCTGAACGGAAAAAGTATCCGGGTTTCCGACGACGGAAGAACTTACGAGCTGCTGACATTCGGCTCAAGCGAAATTCCAGACGGAATGAATTTCAAAGACACATCCTCTTATTTGCACGACAATGGATTTTTATCTGTTGCAGAACATCCTTTTGCAGGAGGGCATCACGGTGCGATTTCAGAGGAAAAAATTTTGGAGTTGTGGGAAAACAGATATATCGACGCCGTGGAGCACAACGGAAAAATTGCCGTGCCGGAATTTTTGTCATTGTTGCCTGTTCAAGAATTCAAGAATTATTCGCGGGCATGCAACAGGCGGCTTGAAGAACTTGCCGATAAATACCGGATTCCGATGATTGCAAATGACGATTCCGATGGAATCTCCCACATTGGAACGGCATACACTGAATTTGACCGGAACAAAATAAGATTAAACAGCGATGAGAACATTATTCGCGACTTAAACGCCCTTATTGTGAATGGAGATTTCAAAACGCATAACGGTTATTTGAATTTTTTAGAATTTATGAGATACGCCGGCTGGATTCTTTCCGTCAAAGAGCGCGGACTTGGATTAAAAGAAAAATACGAGCAAAAATTAAGACAGAAAGAAAGTTGATTATAGTCGTCCTGAATTAGAATTTTCTAAGAATGTCTCAATACCAATACTTACAGCGCCGCCTACAAATATAATGAACCCTATAATTATTAAAAATATTGGAATTAATAAAATCTTATTGAATGTTGATTTAGTTTCTCCAATTATCTCTTCTATTTGTGGATTACCCATAGAATTTTGTATAGAATCTATAGAATTGCTTATGGCTTGTCCAGTCGCGACTACAGTTTTTGAATTGGAAATAATCTTATTGCAAATAAACCTCCGATTCCCATCAGTAACAGTAAAAATCCCACAATCAGAATAATAATTTTTCCTTCCATCTTTTCTCACGCAGCTATTTTCTCGGTTTCATATTCTTTCCCAAACTGAACTATGTGCCCTATTACCGCTTTTATTCCCTTAAGGTTGTAAAAAAAATCTTGCATGTCTTTCATTCTCCCGGCTTGTCTCACTATATACCTCGGGTCCAGATATATTCTGTAATTCATCTGGCACAATCTTTTTACTTCATCGGGAGTCATTCCCGGCGTCTTGAAAACCGGTTCTGTCATATCGAATCTTTCGTAGTCCTTTGGATCAAACCTAAACCAACCTTTCTCCTTTCCCTCTTCATATAGCGGTGTTCCCGGATAAGGAACTATGACTGTTGATTGCAGAATTTCCGCGTATCCCTTTGTCATTAGCGTTTTAGCGAGTCGAACCGTTTGCATTGCATCCTCTTTTGTTTCCCAGGGATAGCCGACCATCATTGTCAAATGCACGGTAAGTCCGGCGAGAGTTGCATCTCTGCACGATGTAACGACTTCTGGAATTTTCGTTCCTTTGTCCAACTTGTCAATTGTTTTTTGACAGCCGGATTCCAATCCGTATTTCAGCAATCTAAATCCCGCCTCTTTCATCATTTTGTACTGCTCGAAATTCACGGCGCCGAATCTCATGTTGCACGAGTACATCACTTTTTTGTTGTATCCTGACTCAACCATTAATTTGCAGAATTTTTCAAGCCAAGGACCTACTGTAATTGTTCCGCAATCGTCGAAAATTTCCTTTACTCCTATTTCATCCACCAAATATTTCACTTCTTTCATCACATTTTCCGGAGAACGAACTTTGAATGTTCCCTTCGGATAAAGCGTGTGGTCCCAAACGCAGAAAGTGCATTTTCCATACCAGCAATCTCTTCCGCTCATAATGTAAGCAAGAGGCCTCCCCTTCAAATTAAATTCAATCTGATAATTTTGATTTTTCGTGAGTTTCCTGTCGATTATCGGAGCGTCGTCGAGCTTTCCTGTAAAATTGTATCTTCCGTTGTCGACAATCTCATTTTTCTTGTTTCGATGCCAAACTCCTTGCGGAATTTTTTTTCCGTTTTTCAACGCGTCAAGCAATTCGCAAAATGCGAAGTCGTAATATCCTCCGCGAATCACAAAATCGACAGGAGAGTTTTCCATGCTCTCTCTTGCGTTGTATGAAACATGGTCGCCGCACATCGCTATTATTATGTTCGGAAACTTTTGCTTCAAATGTTTTATCGACTCCCAATGCTTTTTCACAACAGGCGCTTTTGTTTCGAAAAAGAAAACATCCGGTTTTTCATGTTCAAGCATTTTGTCATAAGTCGCGGTATCCATATATTCGGAAACAGCATCGTGCCAAATCACGTTGTATCCTTTGTCGCGCGCCATTGTCGCCGCTGTTCCCATCGCGACTGGAAACAAAAAAGACGCAACTTGAAAATATTGGAATTGCCTGTTCTGCGAAAGAAGCGCGGTTCCCTTCGCGGACTCGACAGGCGGATATCCGACAAGAACCTTGTTTATGCTTATCGGACTTCTTTTTTCTTCTCTGATTCTGGAAGAAACCGTTTTCTTAACCATTGTTAACTTATGTTTTTCAAGTTTAAAAGTATTGTGCAATTACTTCTTTGGTATTTCTTTTATAACTTTGACTTCGCACTCAAAACACTTCCATTCTCCGAGGTTTATGCTGGGGTCGTTTTCATGCTCGGTGCAATATCTCAGGCCTTCGTAAAATCTTCCGCATTTCGGACACTGATAAAAATTTTGTTTTTTTGCCATAATGTCTTTTGCCGTTTTTAATTTAAAAACTTATATTTTCACCCCGATGCTTTTTCCTGTAAAATTCCTTTTTATATAACTCTGTTTTTAAACCTAATGGAACCAATTCGCATAACTCCTTTAAAAGATATGCCATTTAAGAAATATTGTTAAAGGAGATATATGATTAATTTGTCTTTAGTGATTCCCGCCCATAACGGAGAGAGGGTGATAAAAAAGTCAATAGAAGAATATTATTCCACATTTTCAGAAATAACGAAAAATTTAGAGATTATCGTTGTATGCAACGGTTGTCGGGATGATACTTTTCTTGTTTGTACTCGTTTAAAAGATAAATTTCCCATAAGAGTCATAGAGATACCTCAACGGGGAAAAGGTTATGCGTTAATAAAGGGATTTAACGAGGCAAAATACGACGTAATAGGATTTTTAGACGCAGACAACCCCTTTGAATTAAATAAAGTCGTTGAGATGATAAAACTCCTGGAGAATAATGATGTCGTCGTTGCTTCAAAATATCTTATGAAACAAATGAGGTTTCAGGATTCTTTATTGAGAAGGATTATCTCTTTATGCGGAGGGATTATCTCAAGAATGCTCTTTAATCTAAGAATAAGCGATACTCAAGCGGGAGCAAAATTCTTTAAAAGAGGGGTCTGGGATAAAATAAAGAGCAGGGATTTTGTTTGCAATGGATTTGATTTTGATATAGAATTTTTATACCTCTCCCAGAAAACATCTTTTAAAATAGCGGAGTTCTACATCCCCCTCCATAGGTATGAGGGCTTCAGCACCTTTCGATTGAAATATCTTCCAGGAATGCTTAAAAGGTTATTAAAATTAAGATTTTTGAGATGAAAAAAACTCTGCTGACTATCGACGTCGAGGAATTTGATTTGCCGAGAGAGTATGGCGTTGACATAACCGATGAACAAATGTATAATGTCTCAAAAGAGGGCCTTTTTAATATTGTAAATTTATTAAAGAGATATTCTATCAAAGCAACTTTTTTTGTGACTGCAAATTTTGCAATGAAATATCCTCGCTTGTTGATAAATTTAGATAAAGACGGACACGAGATTGCAAGCCACGGGTACAGTCATTCCTCCATGGATCAAAGTTTTAATCAGATAAAAAATTCTAAATCTGAACTAGAAAGGATAATAAAAAGAAAAATAATGGGCTATAGGGCGCCAAGATTTAATATGTCTGATTTCAAGGAATTGTCTGATATGGGGTTTAATTACGACTCTTCAATTCATCCGACATTTATCCCCGGAAGATATAACAATCTTTCTAAGCCCAGAAACCCCTATAAAATAGGCGACATCTTGGAAATCCCTCCTTCCGTCTTGCCGTTTATCAGGTTGCCTATTTTCTGGCTGGCTTTCAAGAATTTTCCGAGATTCTATCAAAATATCTTCACTGAAGCAAATTTTCTCTCGTCGGAATATCTAATGCTGGTGTTTCATTCTTGGGAATTTGCCGATCTTAAGGACATAAAAATTCCCGGGTTTATTAAAAAAAAACACGGAAGCGAAATGACAAAATTATTAGAGGAATATATCGCCGGATATAAAGAAAAATATCCTTTTGATACGATTTTTAATTGGATTAATGGGGAGAAACTTCTGGATTAGTCGGGCGTTTTAAAGAAATGCCCTGCAAATAACCGAGGCCGTACGAAAAATGCGTTAAAATACCGGTAATTGTTACTAGTAAAGTAACCTTAAAATCTTCGTGGATGCTTGTAAGAAAAATTATTGAGAAATAAAATAAAATAAAAAACAAAAGAAGTTTTCTAATGAGGGGATTATAACCCGCCAGGATAATAAATGAAAGCAGTCCGATTATGAATAAACTTAAAATAGAGTAATAAATTTTGTCAAATGAAAAATCCTTTTTAGTCAGCCAAGCAATGTCTCTTCCGTAAACAAACATTTGTTTTAAATGTTTTTTTAAAGTGTCTCTTCTGTGATGGTAAACGACAACATCTGGGGCATACATTACTTTGTAACCTTTTTTTATGGCATTAAAGCAAAATTCAGAATCTTCCGCGGTTAAAAAAGAAGAGTCGTATTCCGAGGAAGCGTTTCTTCTCGATATATAATTGCAGGAAGGGAGTTCTTTTACAAACCCTCGTTTTGCTGTTTTATATCTTATGCAAGCCATTCCGCTAACAAGAAGATTAGATAGCGTATACCCTGAAATTCTCTCCCAGATATTGGCGTTTTCAGGAGTTAGGTTTGGTCCTCCGACAATGCCGATATTGTCGTCTTCAAAGCACTTAATTGCATTTTTTAACCAGTCCCTTGTTGGATAAGCGTCAGAATCAATAAACGCAAAAAATTCTCCTTTGGCGCTTTTCATCCCGATGTTTCTTTTTGAAGAGGGTTTGATTTCGCCAGTGACTATAAATTTTATTTTTTTATCGGAAAATTCCTTTGGTTTGTTTTTATAAATTTCATCGCTCAAAACTAAAATTTCATAGTCGGAATAATCCAAATCTAAACATTTTCTAATGCACATTTCCGTCATTAAATCAACTCTTTTACACGGTATTATAATGCTAATTTTTTTCATTTTTTTCTTTATTTTTGAGGATTAAAAGCATTCCTATGATTGCAGGAAAGATTCCGTTTATTACAAGATTTATAAGCGACATTGAGAAAATTTTCGTCGCGCTTATTCCCAAAAGGCCGAACAAGCTTATCATCGCCGCCTCTCTTGTTCCGAGCCCGTTTATCGTTATCGGAATTTGTCCGATAAAAGTCGTTATCGGCATGAACAAAAGGAAATAAAAGAAAGATGTTTTTATGCCGACGGACAGCCCTATAAAAAAGAAAACGGAATAAAGAATTATCCAATTTGCCATGCTTAACATAAGGAACAGGACGAAATATTTTTTTTCAGGCGCGCTTTCATAAAAGGAATAAAATCCGTCTTTCGCGGTTTCCTTTATTTTTTTTGGCAAAAATTTTAAGTAAAATATTCTCAGAATTGATTTGGCTCTTTCCCTGTCAAGAAAAATAACCGTAAAAATTAGAATAACAAAAAATCCGCCAATGGCATAATAAAAATAAGTCATTGAAAGGATGCTCCTGAGAACAAAACTTGAAACGATCATTAAAATTATCAGGGAACTGAGGTCGAGGATTTTTTCAAGAACATAATTGCTTGCGGTTTTTCCGAGTTTGTTGTTATTGATGTCTTTTAGATATTCTATTCTAATCACGCTCCCGATTCTTGATGGGGTCACAAATCCGTAAAATCCGGACATCATGTTGATTTTTACGGCTTGGCTGAAACCGACATTTATGCCCTGTTTTTTTGCGACAAAAAACCATTTCAAGGTTGACGTGAAAAACGAAACAAGAACAAGGAATATTGCGACAAAAAGAAAAAACAAATCCGCGTTTTTAATTTCGTTCAAGATGTTTGCAGCGTCTAGTTTAAAGAGCAGATACAGGAATATCGCAATTCCCACCATCGGAAGATATTTTTTTATCCTCATTTTACAGTTCCCCTCCGAATAAAACGAATCCGACGAGGATTATTGTTATTTGAAATAAATTTATCAAATACACGACATCTTTTTCATAGACCTTCCCGCTTGGTTTTATTTTTTTAAGAATTAACAGCGACAAATGCGTCAGGCCGTAAATTTTTTCATATGGAAGTTCTAAGCTTCCGTCTTTTTCCAGCTTGGCGAAACTTTGTTTTTTCAATTTTCCCCGGCATTTCAGAAAAGTTTCCATAATGTAGGGGATGAAAAAGAAAACCGCGATTTTTTCTACGTTTCCCAATATTGCAACGCAGGCTATTACGGCCCCGACGGAATATGTCATTACGTCGCCTGGAAAAACTTCCGAGGGGTATTTGCTGTAAATGTAAAATGCCGCCAGGCAAAAAACCAGGATTATGCAAATAAGGCTCAGCCATGTGCTTCCCGAGAGCCATGTTGCAACGGACAACGCGGACAAAACCAAAATTCCTTGGCTTGTTTCCAACCCGTTCATGCCCGCAAGAAAATTAAAAGTTGCGGATGCTCCGACAATTCCCAATGGAATAAAAAACAAGGGATAAAACAATCCTAATTCAACTCCAAGCATTTCGCTTTCTCCCGCATTTATCACCATCAAAGGAACTGCCGCAAAAACGAGAAGAATTATCCTGAATCTTGCGGATAATCCGCCCCTCACCCAGCCAAAGATATCGTCGACAAATCCTATCAATCCTGCAATCAGCACCGTTGTTAGCATGGCAAATATTTCAATAGTTACAGCGTTTGTGCCGAGGACAAACGTTTTTATCGCAATATAAACAAGGACTCCCAAAACAAAACTCATTAAAACAATAATGCCTCCGGATCCGGCGACATCTCTCGGATGCCCTAATTTGTGCATGTCTTCCCAAATCAATTCAATTTGTCTGGCTTTCCTTATCCAAAAAGGAGTAAAAAAAAGTGTGGCAAAAAAACCCATAATTATCGGAATTATTAAAAGCGGTTCCATTTTAATATTCTCCGAATTTTGGCGTGTCCAATTCCGGATCGGGGTAATCTGTGCTTAAATACTGCGGATTGGTTTTTACTCCGTCGGGATATTTTATTTCCCATATTTTTATCGGTCCTTGGAATCCTTGGAAATAAACAAACTCCCCGATGTCAATATTTTGCTGTTTCAAATTGTCGATGAAAAGATTGCTTTCCGTATGTGCGAGTTTGAAATAATCCGACTTTTGGTCAAATAAATAAAACTGCGCCAGATTTGAATGAACAACCCTCGGACTCAAGTAAAACATTGCCCCAAAATTGTTTATTTGCCCCTGCCCGCTTTCTGTCTGTACCTTCGGGAAGACAAAGACTCCCGCGTCGATTCCGGAATTGAAATCATAAAGATTGTTGTTTATGTAAGCGTATCTCAATTTCTCTTCATATTGTTTTCCGTTGTAAACAAATATTATGCGCGGCTGGATTACCGCCGAATCGTTTGTAGTCAAAATAATCGCCCCAATTCCCGCCATTTTTCTCGGAAGCAGAATTTCTTTTCCATCGCTGTTTATTAAAACGTCCGAGTCGGTCGAAAATCCCGCGGGATAAATGTAATTTGTTTCATTTCCGTTTTTTCTTGTTTGTTGCGCATCCATCAATAAAGTGGGAATGTACGAGATTCTGTCATAATCCAAATCAGAGCCGATGCTTGAGAAAGCGGCATATTTTCCTATTTCCGTAGAGTCAATCAAAAGATGAGTTGCATTATGGGTGTACAAATAATCCATTGTGTCCTTGATGTTTTTAGTCGGATTTGTCAAAACCAGTCGTCCCATGTAATAATCCCACGAGCCCATTGCGTTTCCTCCGTCGAGAATTGTCGCCCTGTTTCCGATGCTCTGAACCCAATATCCGTAATCCCACCAGTGCGCAAAAACCGCGTTTTCACTTGTGTTTTCTCGAACCCAAGACATTGCTTTCTGCCACTGGAAATTATAAGCGCTCGGCGCGTAATTTGAGCCCATGTTCACGTCTGATTTGTAATAAACCCAGAGCGTAAATACCGAAGAGAGAACAAGTATCGCAACAATGCAGCCGAGGAAAAATTTCATCATGTCTTCTTTTTCCGCGAAATATCTCTTGGAGGAAATTACAACAAGGAAAGCGATTGCAATAGGGCTTATCAATCCAAGCGACATCATCAGCCGTATCCCCGACCTTGCTCCGATTATTCCGAGCGTCAAGACAATGAAATAGAGAATGTATGCGAAATCAAATTCCTCGAATATGTTTGACTCATTTTTTTTATGAACGTAATAATAGCGTCCGAAAGTTGCGACAAAAAAAATCAATCCTCCAAAATAAATCAAAACGCTCAATCCGCTCGAGCCGTTTAAATTCCCGCCGCTTGAATATTTGCTGAAAATCAGTCCCGCAAGAAAAACAAAATAGCCGAATGTCAAAATAATTTTTTCTTTCTTTTCCATTTTTTCTATCATCCTGTTGAATAAAACTATCGCTCCCGTGAAAAAAAGCCAGAAAAACAAGGGGATTTCCTTGAAAACAGGGCCGAAATTCTCCTTCCAGTCGTTTATGAAATACGGCTGCTTGTTCTCCGCGACGGTCATCCCGAATCTGCTCGTTTGCGGATTTATGAGGGAACTTGTCACTTCCCTTATTTGTCCGAATATAAAATCAGGCCCTAAAATAATCGTCACGATTGTTAATAAAACAAAAATTGAAATTATCGCCGAAAAAAGCTCTTTTGGAATATTTGTCTTTTTTCTGATTTCCTCGATTTTTCCAAATCTCATGAAAATAAGGCCGAAAATTATAATGAATAAAACGCCAATTGCAAATCCCGTGGATGTCGACATTGCAAGGTTCAACGGAGAGTATCTCGTTGAGAAAGGCGTCATAAATGCAAAAGACGATATCAACCAGACAAAATAAATTGTGATTTCATCTCTTTTCACCTTGCCGAGAAGAAACGCAAAAAATACCGCGGTTGGAATTGAGAAAAATACAAAGATAACCCCCCCCCAAACAAGGGCCATTAAAGCGGTTGAAATTCCCGCAAAAAATCCGAGGATTATTTTATTTCTAAATTTTTCCGATGTCGTCGCTTCAAGATAGAGGTAAAACGCAAGGAACATGAATCCGAAAGCGACCGACTCTTTCTCGGGAATCCCGGCGATGGATCTTGGAAGCCAAGAGGGCACGAGGACGAAAAACGCGGTTGCAATGAGCGCGATTATGTTTTTCGTCTCGCTGTTTTCCCGGTAAAATATTTTTCTCGCAAAAAGGAAAAACGCGATTGCGGTGAATACGAACATTATCACGGGAAACCAAATTGCCGCATAAGTAACGCTGACGCTTTTGTCAAAGAAATGGAAAACGTCGTAAAACCACGCCATCATGTAAGAAAGCAATTTCATTTCTCCGGCAGTGTCGTATCCGACCGGAATATACCTCATCGCGTCGTGCGCCATGAGCGTTCCGTGCTCGACGATATATTTCGCCCATCTTAAAAACAAATAAGGGTCCAAATCAGGGGCAAGGGTCCAGTCGTTTGTCGTTATGTCCCTGAGTTTTGAAATGTTAAGCGTTCTCACATAAAATCCGGCGTAAATTACCGCAGATAGGACTATGTAATATATCCATTCTTTTTTTTGTTTTAAAAAAGACAGAACGCGTTCCTTTCTCTTTTCAATCGTCTCTTCAGAATGTTCCATTTCAGTTCAGAATGTTAAAAAATAATTATATATAAAGGTTCTGAATCATCCGAATATTTTTGGGGTAAGGTAGACCTCGACAAGCCCCGCGAAAACCAAAAGAATTATCGAGAGGAAAAGCAAAACAAAAACATTCTCCAAAACCCTTAGGAATTTCACATCCGCGAAGCCGTTTCTTATCACCCCGACTCCGAAAATTCCTCCGGCTAATGCAGTGATGAAATAAGCCATTATTTCCGGAAATCCGTGAATCATGTATCTTGCTATTCCCGTCGGAATTCCCGCGATGCTATACTTTGTGAAAATCCCTATTGCCGTTGAAATGACGCTTGCATTCCATGCAAGGATGAAAATCGCGCCCGCGCCGAAAATCAACGAAAAAATCAAAGTGAATATCATGACGTAAATATTGTTGCTTATTATTGAAAGAAATCTATCCTCGCTCGCCGCGTTTCCCGTCGCCTTGAAGTTCTGCAGCGAATATTGCGTCACGCAGTCGTCTATTTTTCCGGGCGAGTTTATCATGCAATATGTTTGAATCTGCGCGTTGAACAACGTTTGATCTTCGAGGAAAATGTACCAGAATGAAAACGCCAAAATGAATCCGAGGAAAAGCCACATGAATGCGTAAATCGCGTCTTTGTGTATTCTCCAGACGCTGAAAAATCCCATGATTTCCTCGTCTTCCCTTTCCTCTTTTTTTATCATGTAATACATGAATGGAAGGGAAAACATCACGCAGAACGTGACGACAATCATTCCGGAATAATTTTTTAAAACAGCGTCGTTGGAGAAAAACCACTTGACAAGCAAAAGGGAAAGCGACGCGTACAGGATTCCGATGAAAAACATTTTCCAAGAGCCGTGCACAAGCCGCTTTGGATTAATCATTGATTCAAGCATAATGGAAAAAAGAAAAGAGAATTTTTAAAATGTTTGATTAATGCCTCAACAAAAAATTTCCGAAAGAAATCCAGACGAAAGTTGTAAATGTTCTGGAAAAGATAAAAATAAGGCCTTTTCATTTTGTAAAAAGAAAAGAGGGAACGCCTTGGTTCATCGCGAGAATCGGAGAATACGGGGCGATATTGGACATTCGCGCAAATCCCGACAAAATAATTGTTTTGGAAGTAGGTCACAGAAAGAATATATATGAGAAATAGGGGATTGTTTTATTAAGAGGTACAACAATAGGCAACGGTAGTATCAGACCTTCCTGTAACATACGGGGTACATTTTTGTATCATATCTTGTGAAGGAAGTCTATCATAATTTATCATCAGAATACAAGTTCCAGCTTGTCTTTCATTACATATATCCTCTCCTGTTACTTCTCTTGATGCGTTTGGACTTGCGACACTCCAAACAGAACATTTTTTATCTAACATATCTAAGACACCTTGATTTGTAGTAACATTTTTCAACTTAGTATCAATCTCCGCCTTAGTGTAATAATCCGTTGTATTTGTCCCTGAATTTATTGTGCAACTTGTGGAATTAACCTGCGTTGTTCCCGTCGGACAAACCGCGTCGGCGGAACAAGCCGTCGTCGTTGTTTTCACGCAGGAATAATCCTCATAATATTTACAAGTTTGTCTATAGAAAGGTCCGCTGCAAGAGCGATAGGAAGACCTTACAACATTTCTTGTTTCACCGCTGCCGCATTGGTTTTCGCCTATTACTCTTCTTGTCAAAGTCCTTGTTTGAGAGCAAGTTTTTATCGTAGGAGTGTCGGAAACCGCGTCTCCTGTGATTGTATTTCCAGTGATTGTGTTTTCAGACATCGCCGCCTTTCCAAACCAACTTCCGAAAACCGAAGCTGAAATAAATGAAACAGAAAGCACGGAAACAAATAATAGCGAAACAAGAATCAACCCCAAATTTCTTTTCATTTTTCCTCTTTGGCAAAATTTAAAATTTTAAAGAAAAGATATATATATATATGTTTCGGTTTTGCTTATTTTATGGACAACAAAAAAAAGAGGTTTGAAAAAATTCTTAAGGACATAAAGGACATAAAAATCCAGGGCGCGAGAAACATCGCGAAAGCCGCGCTGAATGCATATTTTATTTATCCCTCAAAAGAATCAAAAGAAAAATTAATTTCCGCGCGCCCGACGGAGCCGATGCTTTTCAACGTCATGGAAAGAATTGAAAGCCAGTCGTACAAGAAAATCCTTTTCCATTTCGACGAGGCGCAGGAAAAAATAAACAAGTTTGTTTTTGAACTGATAAAAAACAGTGACGTGATTTTCACGCACTGCCATTCTACAAACGTCATAAACGCGCTGATTTACGCAAAAAAGCGCGGAAAAAATTTTCAGGTTTACAATACGGAAACCCGCCCGCTGTTTCAGGGGAGGATGACTGCAAGGCAATTGAGAAAAGCGGGGATAAAAGTCACGATGTTCATTGATTCCGCCTTGGACGTTGCGATAAGTCGGGAAAATAAAAAAGACAAAATTTATTCGACAAAGATTTTCCTCGGCTCCGATGCGCTTTTGAATAAGGGGATAATAAACAAAATCGGCAGCGGCCTTATTGCAAAAATTGCAGGCATTGAAAAAGTCCCGGTTTACATAATCGCGGATTCGTGGAAATATTCAAGCAGAAAAATTCCGATTGAGCAAAGGAGCTTGAACGAGGTCTGGAAGCGCGCGCCTAAGAACATAAAAATAAGAAATCCGACATTTGAATTCGTGCCGAAGAAATTCATAAAAAAAATAATCTCGGAATTTGGAATTTTGACCTATGATGAATTTTTGAGGGAAGTGAGGAAGAACAATAATTCTTAAAAAGAAAATCTTTTTCTCAGTATTATGGTTGATGAAGATAAAAAAGAGAAAATATTGAGATTGGAGTATGAACATTCCAGAACTTATGTTTTTGCATCATTTAGTGGAATGCTTGTTCTTGCATTTGGCGCAATCTCTAACCTAAATTTGTTTTTTAAAAATCAATTAACTTTATTCTCTCTCGGAGTATTATCTTTTTCTTTTCTGATTTTACTTTCTTTATTCTTTATATCTCTTTTATCAATGAACAGAAGATACAATGAATTAATGTGTTACTTAAAGAATGAAAATCCACGAAAAATAGAATGGGTAAATCTATTTCTTTTAATTATTTTGATATTTGAATTAATAAAATTATTTCAACTTATACTTTAGAAATAATTCTATCTCCCTATTTCTCGTCAGTATTTTACTGATTTTCCTTCATCACTCTCTCAACTTCTTTTCCGATTTCCTCAAGATTTTTGTTCAATTCATCTTTGACTTCTTTCAATTTCTCAATCTGCTTTTTTATAGTTTCCTGCGTGTCTTCCACGGATTTTTTCACAAAGACCCTTCCGCCGACATCAACTGTCAAATCCTCGGATTCGACTTTTGCCTTTATGAAAATTCCCCTTCCGACCGGCGCGAGGATTTCTTTTCCCTTTGAGGTTTTCAATTCATCAATTCCGAAATCGAGCGTCTCCAATTCAATAATTCCCTCGTCGACAGCGCTTATCTGCTGCTGCAACTGCCTTATCTGCTGTTCAAAAATGCTCAACTTGAAAATTAATTCTTGATTGTTTTCTTCCATTTTTTAGTGAGATAAAACGGGGTTTTAAAGTTTGTCCCGCCACAAAAAATTTCCCTCACCCCCAGAAGACCCCTTTTAACTTATAACCCCTGTCCATTAATTTTTATTATAGGATTTGCGCGCTAACGTTTTCTCAATGATTTTTCTAAATTTCAAACCACGTTGAAGATTTTCCTAAAGAGAAGATTTGAAAAAACTCCCGAGCCGATGTACCACCATATCCACGTTTTTGCGATTTCACTGCCGACGTAAATTCCTTTGAGCCATCCTATAAGCAATATCAGCGGAATGAACGTGAACAAAAGCGGTTTCATCGAATGTTTCGTAAGTTCCATGGAACAGTCAAGCATTTCTTTCTGCACTTTCGCAAGTTCTTTCGGATTGTCCTTGTTTTCCTTCACTTTTATTTGGCATGTTTTCTGTATTTCCTTCAATTCTTTCATCCTGTTCTGATTTGTGAATTTTTTTGTAACCCAAACCATCACGAGAGTCACAAGGACAGACGCCGCTACCACGCTTAATTTCGGATTCAAGAGCATTAATTCTTTAAGCATTTTATTTGTAAACGACTTTATGAAAAATTTTTAATTTTGATTTAAACATTTTATTTGTAAAAGGTCTTGAAAATTTTAATTTCGTCTTTAATATTTTATTTTACTGTTTTATTTGCCTATAAACTTTTTCATTGCCGGGAAAATGTCCGTCTGATGCTGCTGCGCGATGTTCTGATAGAACTGGAACATTATCATTATTACCAGAAGAATTGCCGTCCCGGAAACCAAAGCGCCGAGCAAGTCGGTCACCGCGGCGAGCAATCCTATTGCCAAACCGCCCATTACCGTGAGCGGCATTATGTATCTCTCAAGTATGCTTTCCAAGACCCTTTCGTCCTGTCTGAATCCCGCGACTTGCAAACCCGACGATGAAATCTTATGCGCCTGGGCTTTTGCATCCATTCCCGACGTCTTTACCCAGAATATTGCGAATACCGTGGATAAAAGCATGAAAAATAAAACATGCGTCAGCCCCTGGATTAAATATTTCGGCAAAAATCCCCCCCTTATTGTCAACTCGAGAAGATTTGTGCTTCCAAGCCAAAATGAAAACCCGGAAATCGGCTGTCCTTGCGAGAATTTTCCCAAGAATGAAAAGTACGACGCGATTTTTGCGCTTCCTTCGCAAAGTCCTCCGCTGTAGCACGGAGCGGCGACATTATCCACGAGCCCGCCGAACAATTGCAAATTCGCAATCAATGCGGCTGTTAAAATTACCGGAATTACCGACGCGTAAAAAAACGACAGCGGCCAGTTTATTCCGTATCCTCTTACCTTTCCAAAACTAAGCGGAATTTCAACTTTCAGCGACTGCGCCCAGACAACAAGAAGGAAAATCAGGATAGTTGAGACAATTGCGGCAAATGCGGAAACGAATTCAATCGGATATCTGCTTATCACTGATTGTATCAATATCAAAACCTTTCCCGAGCACGGCGTCGTCGCGAAATCAAGAAGGCAGTTTCTTCCCTGCTGATTTACAAATTGGAACGCGCTTGTTATTATTCTCCAGCTTATTCCTGCGCCGATGAATAATGAAACCCCTGAGCCAAATCCCCATTTGTCGGTAACTTCCGCCATGTAAAATATCGCGAGTCCTCCGAGAATCAGCTGCGCGATTACTATCGGCGCAAGCCCCGGCTCTGCCTGAAGTCCGTTCATCATCACGTAAACAAGCGACGTGAAAATTATGAAAAAGAAAACAAGTATCTTTTGAACGCCCTGGAAAAATCTTTTCCCCTCCGCGGTCGTAGTGTCTATGTTTAATATCCCGGAACCGATTAAAAGTTGGAGAATTATGGAAGCCATGACAATAGGGCCTACTCCGATTGAGATTATGCTTCCAAAGTCGGTTCCCAGAACGATTGCGAGATATTCAAATCTTTGCAGCGCGTTATTGGAAAGTCCGAAAAGGGAAATATTCGCGAGAACGAAAAATAACACGAGAACCGCAATTGTCCATTTCAATTTTATTTTGAAATCGACTTTTTTCTCTTCCGGTTTCGTCACTTCCGGGAGATAGTTGAATATTTGTCTCAGGTCCATTTTTATTATTGATTAAAATTGTTTTTAAACGTTTTTGGTATGCAGATTAACAAAGTTTAGTTTCACCGCGCCACCAATCTCCCTGTCCCACAGAGGGAAATAAAAGATAAGCTGTTCACTGACCGCTAAAGGGAGATAAAATTAATAACAAGTTGCTTATCGTCAAAACAATTTTAATCCCAAAACATCTCTGAAAATATTATTGGGTTATAAAGTTAAATTTATACATTCAAAAATCAGGCATTATAATTTGGTTTGGGGGCTAACCCGTTTTCATCGAGGGAATATTAGCCGAGCGGAATTCATGGAAACTATCGTCGGCGAATTGCTTGTTTATACAATAGAAACAAACATTAATCTCCAATAAAATCACATTAACTTTCATAGTCGGAATAGAATCATTCTTTTTTCTTATGATTCAGGATTATTTCCCCGCCGGCTTCTTTGACTTTTTCAATCGCGGATTTCGACGCCTCTTTCGCTTTTATAAAAAGTTTTTCTTTGACTTCTCCGTCGCCGAGAATTTTATAATCCTTAAGGATTATTTCAAATCCGTCCTTTGATTTTTTCGCGATACCTTTTTTCAAAAGCGTTTCGATGTTTTCCTCTATCGCATTGAGATTCATTTTCTTCCTTTTGTCCCTTTTTGTTCCCCTGCTTGTTATTCCCTGCTTTCCGAAATATCCGTGCCCGTAAAGTTTCAGTATCAGCGATTTTTTATGGTCTGCCCTTTTTCCCGTTCCGGCCATTCCGACTCCGCCGTGATGTCCGGATTTTTTGCTTTTCTTTCTCGAGCCGGTTCCATGGGTCCCCATGCCCTTTCCGTGCATCCTCGACGATTTTTTTCTTTTTTTGATTTTCATTTTGAAATTTCTTTTTCTAGAGTTATACTATGCTCATTAAATCCTAAATTTTTATATAACTCAATAGCTTTTTTATTTTGAGCAGATGCGACAAGTTTAATTCTTTTAACCTTTTTTTCTTCGCACCATTTTAGGAATTTGTTAATTAATTCTTTTCCTATCCCTTTGTTTCTATGTTCTTTTAAAACAAACATATTTTCTAATTCGGCAGAATTATCAACGTTTCTATAACTTTCCAGTTTGCATATAGCTCCGACAAGATAACCTACAATCTTTTCATCAATAACAACTACTATTGTAAAACTATTTTTGCTATCCTTTATTCTTTTTTTAAAATAATCAGCTCCATCTTTACCAAAAGTCCATCTAAGATTTAATGTTTTGTCATATTCATTATATTCTTTCTCAAATAACTGAAGGTTCAATTTTTGTATATCTTCCAAATCTTCTATAGTTGCTTTTCTAATTCCTGCCATCACAGCATCCTCTCCAACAATTTATTTATGTCTTTTCCGTGATTTCCCAAAACGCCTTTCTTTTTTCCGAAATGAATTTTCGAATCGATTCCGCCCCTCGGAGGATGCAGGCGGAAAAACGGCTTGATGTTCGCATCTTCATAACCTTTTCCTTTCATTATTTCCTCGGCGGCTTTTTTTAAATCGGTTTTCTTTTTTTTGTCCATCTGCTTTCCCCTTTTCTCAACGAGTTTTGAAAACATTTCGTCGTCTATTTCTCCGTAAGCGACAAAGTCCTTGATTTTTTTCAATACTCCGAGCTCTTCCGCCTTCGGTTTTTGCATTACGACGCATGAATATTTTTTTCTCAGTCGGATTCTATTTAACGATTCCGCCGCATCTCCTCTTAGCCCGACTTCTCCGCGTATTCTTATTATGCAAATCATTTTCTGTTTGTTTTCTCCAGTGCTATCATGCACGCTTTTGCCAAATTGTAAGATGTTCTTTTTTGCCCGAACGTTTTTGTGTAAATGTCTTTTATTCCCGCCAATTTTAATATTTTTTTCAATTCGCTTCCGGCGACAAGTCCTGTTCCTTGCGGAGCGGGAATCAAAATTACTCTTACGCTTCCGGATTTTCCCTCGACTTTGAAGGGAATTGTGTGCTGTTCTGAGCCGGAACAATCAAACGCTCCGCATTTTCTCTTTACGCTGATTAAATTGAGCTTCGCTTTTCTTATCGCTTTTTCCCTGGCTGGCAGCGTTTCCTTCGCCCTTCCGGACGCAATTCCCACATGTCCGTTTCCGTCCCCGACGACGGCAAACGTTGAAAATGTGGGAATGTTCCCTTCTTGCGTTTTTCTCTGCGTTTGTCTCCAGACCCTTCTTTTTCCTCCCCCGAATTTTCCCTTTGATTGTCCAACCGCGATAAGGTCCGATTGCACGTTCAAAATCTTGTCCACGATTTCACTTTCGAGAATTTTTCTTCCGCTGTCAAGTATCTCGTCGATGTTTTTTATTTTTCCCGACTTTACTTCCATTCCGAGTTTTGTTTTCGGCTCCCATCCGGCGACCGCCCTCTCTTTGTCGTCCTTTTCCCTCTGGACTCTTTCTTCCTCATAACCTTCCCTGTTTCTTCCTTCTCTGCGTTTCATTTTCAAATTTATTCTTTTTCCACCTTTGATTTAATTGATTCAAATGTTTTTGAAAAATCCTCTTTCAAATTTTTTCCCTTTATCCTGTCTTCTTCGGGAAATGTTTTTTTGTCGTGCTTTATCTTCAATCCCGCGTCGACAAGCCCGTTGAGAAACGCAAACGCCTTTGATTTGTGGATGTTTCTTGTCATTCCCAAATCGACTATCGGCGTCTCCTTTTTTCCCTTTATTATTTTTTTTCCTATTAAAAATCCGGTAAGGTACGACGCCGGAATTGACTTCAAACTTCCCTTGAATTTCTCGGGCCATCCGTATTTCAGCAAATTTTTTGAAGTAACACCGATTTCTGCTCTGTCTTTCGTCTCGTCGCTGACGACATATTCAGAAATTATATGCCTGTTTGTTTTTCTGAAAACAACCCTCGGCAAATTTCCTTTTAGGATTCTCATCCTTTTCTGATAGTCGGTTTTATTTTCCTGTCTTCTTCTCTTTATGGATTTCATTTTATTTCCTCAAGGTATTCTTTTAAGTGCGCCTTGCTTCTGAACAATCTGTTTCTTATTTTTTTAAGCAAATCTTTTCGCGTTTCTTCTGAAATATTTCCCTGTTCAAGCATATATGAAACGTATCCCCTGAGTTTTCTTGTCGCGGCGATATAGTCCTTTTTTCTTCTGTCTGCTTTTATTTTAACGTTTCCTTGCCCCCTTCTTCCCCTCTTTCCGACTTTTTTTCTTCCCCTCCTTTCCTTTACAATAATCAATCCGTGATTTTTCAAATCCCTTATGTCCTGCTTTGTTATCGCTTCTTTTATTTCATTCAATCCTGAATTCAGGAATACTATTCTCTCTTTTCCCGCGCCGAGAACTTTTGCCGCAAGCGTTTTTTTCTTTGCCAGGTTCATTTTTTGTCTCTCTCGAAATTCTTTCCTTTGAGGAATTTCTTCAAATTTAAATTATGAATTTCAATTTTCATTTCCTTTGCTTTTTTTGCAATCTCGATTTTTTTCTTCATTCCTATTTTTCCAATCACCGCGATTTCGTTTTTTCCGATATTTTCAAGCTGTTTTGCGTTGAAAATTTTCTTTGGGATTTTTTCATTTATCCTTCCGCGCGCTTTCCTGTCTGTTTTGTATCCTATCTCGACTCTTGCGGAATACCCTCTTCTTTTGTTCCTTATTTTGTTGTGCCTTCCCGTCGGATTTCTCCATTTCTGCTTTTTCTTTCTTCCTTTTCCCAAACTCGGAAGTTTGTACCACGTTCTTCTCAGGAATTTCATACTTCTTTCCCCCCTTTGCTCGTTATGAAAATTCCGTCCTGAAATACTCTTCTGTCTCTCGACGCTATCCTCGTCGCCCTTTCAAAATTTGCCGCCGTTTGTCCGGCCAGCTCCTTGCTGTGGGATGAAACCGTTATGAAATCCTTGTCGACCTTCACATTTGCCCCGTCGAGGATTTTCATCTTTCTCGGGACTTTTTCTCCGAGGAAATTTTTTATCAGGACATCCTTGCCGTGCAATTCCACGGTTATCGGAAAATGGCTGTAAACGACTTTTAATTTGTATTCAAACCCTTCGCTAACTCCCTTGAGCATGTTTTTTATGTGGGCGGCAAACGTGTTTATTATTCTCTTTTCTTTTTTTGTCGCATTTTTGCTGCCGATTATTATCTTGTTTCCTTCCGTTTTGATTTTTATTTTGTCTCCGCCGAATTTTTTCAAGTCCTCGCCGACATCCCCCTTTATTTTTATCGTATTTCCGTCTATTCTTGCTTCCGTTCCGTTCGGAATTTCAATTTCTCTGAATATTTCTTTTCTCATTACCGAGTTCCTCCGAGGGAAACTTGAAAATTTCTTGTTTTCATTTTAGTAGAAAAACGCTATCAGGCATCCTCCAAGCCCCTCTTGTTCCGCTTCCTCGTGGGTTTTCAGCCCGCCGTTGGTGGAAATTATCATTGTTCCGACGTTCCTTGACGGAAGGTATCTTCTTTTGTATTTCTCGATTTCGCTTTTCCCGACGGTAAACCTGGGTTTTATCGCCCTGCATTCGACGATGTCGCCTATCGTCACTTCGACGGATTTTTCCTTGCTGTCTATCTTGTATTTTTTTATCGCGCCGGTTCGCTTCATTATTTTGAGGATTTCAATCAGCATGTTTGACACTCTTCTGATTTTTACTTCCTCGTTTCCAGCCTTGTTGGCGTTTCTCATCATGTTCATTGCGTCTGAAATTACATCATGTGACATTATGCAAAATCCTCCCTGCTTTGTATGCTGAAAAATTTTTTGTTTTTCATTTTATGAATATTTTTTGAAGCCGATCTCCACGGCGATTTGCCTGAAGCATTGGCGGCATAAATTTAATCCGTATGATTTTATGTGGGCCCCGAATCTGCCGCATCTCTCGCATTTTTTCGCCGCTATGCCGATTTTTCTTTCTTTCGGCTTGTTGTATTTCAAAAATCTCTGCGCTATCGCCGGTTTCGCCTTAAGCTGGTTGTTCAATGTTTTTTTCCAATCGCTTGCCGTCATTTTATTTCCTGAATGTCGTTTTAAAGTTGTCTTCCATGAATTTAATTATTTCCTGTTTTGTGATTGTTTGTCTCTTCGGGATTTTTCCCGCGCCGATTTTTCTTATTCTGACTCTTCTTCCCGCCCTTTTGAAAACCACCGTGGCGTCAAATCCCATTATTCCAATGTCCCTTTGATATTCTATCCCGGGAATTTCGATGTATTCCTTCAGACCGAACGAAAAATTATTCTCGCTTATTTGTCTTGTTCTGAGAGTATTGTCTATTGCGACGAGCATTCTTTTGAGCAGTTCTTCCGCGCCTTTCCTTATCGTGACGACGGCGCCGACTTCCAATTTCGGTCTGACTCCGAGCGAGGGAATTCTTTTCGCGCTTTTCATTTTTGCCGGCTTTCCTCCCGTCAACAATTTCAAAAGCTTGACGCCTTTTTCAAGCGCCTCTCCCGTCGCTCCGACGCTTAAAACAACTTTTTCTATTTTTATCTTTCTCATTGGATTTTCCGACTTTATTCCGCCATTTGTTTTTGTCATATTACTCCGTTACGATTATTTGTCTTAAAAGCACACTGACGCTTTTTCCTTTGATGTCTATTTCCGCCGTTTTGTGCTCTGCATTTATTTTTTTGATTTTTCCGGACTTCCCGGCGTGTTTTCCGTCGAAAACAACAGCGTTTGCATTTTCCCGGAGTGGAACGCACTTTTCCGCCGCTTTGTTTTTCAGGTCTACGAGTATTGAATCGTTGACGTTGCATTTCATGTCTGAAATGAAATTTCTTCCGTCGCTGAGATTTATCTGCATTTTATTTTTCTTCTGGATTTTTTTGTCGAGGATTTTTGCGATTTTTTTCCGAGATTCATCCTCGTTTATTTCTTTCAGGTCGAATTTCCCGTTATCCGCTATCTCAAGGCGATAGCTTTTTTTTGCGGGAATGTTTGTCATCGTGTCGAAAAGCAGGACCGCCTGTTTCTCGTCATTGGCGTGCCTTGCATTGACAAGAATGTTTTTCGAGTGTATCGCTTCTTTGGCTTCTTTCTTGTTCTGCGCTATTTTTAACACGTCTCTCAAAATTACAAGAAGCGGAATTCCGCCGTTCAAATTTGAGTTGGGCCTTGCTATGTAAACGCTTCCTTTTCTTGCTATCGGCCATTTCTTTGGAACTTCGTATCTTTTGAGGTGCATTTTATTTTTTTTGCTCTTCCTTTTTATTTGTTTGAATTTTTTCTTTTTCCGGTGTTTTTAATCTTTTTTTATCCCCGAGGTTCAATTCGATGATCTGGAGGTTTGACGGAATCATTCTGACATTTGCCTTTGAGCCGTCTTGTTTTTTCACTTGGATTCCATCAACGATTATTTTTGACGTTTTCATTTTTATTTCCGTTATCTTTCCCTGCTTGCCTCTGAATTTCCCCCTCATTATTTTCACAGTATCCCCTTTTCTTGCGGTAACATTTCTCTTCCCGTGTTTTTTCCTGAGCTCTTTGGAAAGATTCACGCTGACAAATTTTCTTTTTATGTGAAGCGGAGCGTTTGCAACGTATTTCCTCTGTTTTCTCGGCTGGTTGCTTCCTTTCCAGTGCGTTGAAAATTTATTTTTCATTTTTTAATTTTTCTTAAATTAAAATTGAGCCGATTTCTTGGTCGGCGATTTTAATATACAATCGAGCCGATTTTTGCAACACTCGGCCATCTTTCCAAAACCTCCCTTGCAATAGGTCCCTTAATTTGCGTTCCCTTTGGGTTTCCTTTGTCATCTTTCAATATTGCGACGGCGTTGTCCTCAAACGCAATTCTTTCCCCGTTGTATCTCCTGTACGGTTTTTTCAGCCGAATTATTATCGCGTCGAAAACCTTTCCTTTCATATCTGGAATTCCTTTTTTTATGCTTACTTTTACAAAATCCGCAATCTTTGCGCCCATTTGTCTTCCTTTTTTTCCTTTTCCTCTTTTTACAGAAACAAGTCGGACCATTCTCGCGCCGCTGTTGTCGGCCGCGACTAATTCCGCTCCGAGGTTTACTCCCTTTGTCGCCCTCGCTGATATTGCTTTCATTTGAAATAACCTCGGAATAAATTTCTGATTAATGGAAATATCTGATTTGCTTTCATTTTATTTTTTCCTCCGCCCCCTTTACCTTCTCAATTACCGTGAAATGGATTATCTTGCTTAAAGGTCTGCACTCTTGAACTTTTATAAGGTCGCCGACGTGAATTTTGTCTTCCATGCATGTCGGAAGATGCGCGTGGATTTTTGTTTTTGATTTTGCATACCTTTCGTATTTTCTTATGTAAATCATTCTCTCGAATTCTATCGCAACCCTTTTGTGGAATTTTCTTATCACTCTTCCCTCGAATATTCTTCCCCTTGCTCTTAAAGTTCCGTGAACATGGCAGTTTCTGTCGTTGCAAGCGGAATTTTTTGCCGTTTCAACTGCGTCTTTCTTTTCCTTTGCTGACTTATTTTCATTTTTTGTTTTCATCTTAAATTCATTCGCTGATTGAGTCCCCCTCAAATCCGAGTTTTATGAGCAGAGGTTTTATCTTTTTTCTGTGGTCTCCCTGCAATTCAACTATGTTGTTCTTGAATGTTCCTCCGCATGCGAGCTCGTTCTTCAACGCCTTCGCGATTTTCTTCACATCCATTCCGCTTTCAAATCCCATTATCATTGTCGATATTTTTCCGAATTTTTTCTTTTCGGTTGTTATTTTTATTTTCTGCGAACTTTTTACTATTTGTTCGCAAACGCACGCCTGCTGCGGCAAGCCGCATTTCGGGCAGATTTCCATTATAAATTTCTCCTTGTGCAAAGTTCTTCTTTGTACGCCGGCTTTTTGCTGAAATTTATTTGAGCCGATTTTCCTATCGGCGATTTTGCAAAATCTCCAGATTTTTTATGCGTGAAAAATTTATTTTTCATATTTAGTTGAAGCGATGATTTTTGCAATCATTCTTTTGATCTCCTTCGCTTTTGCGGCCTTTTGCGCGTTGGCGCTTGACTTTATCATTTCGATTTTCAATTCCTTGATCTTGCTTTCCTTTTCCGCTTTTCCCATTTTCGATATTTCACTGTATTTCATCGACGCCATTATTTTTTCCTCGCCGGCTTTTTCAATTTCGCCCTTTCTTCGTTTTCAATTTTTATTTTTCCGAGTTTTTCTATGAATTCGTCGTTGATTGAAACGCTGTCGGTTATTTTTGCGTATGGCGATAATATTGCGACTTTCACTCCGACTGTTCCCGGCTTTGTTTGCGCAATCGCCTGTGCCCTGTCGACGACTTTTGCGGAGTCGCCGGTTTTTTTCAAATATCCGTATGAAAATCTCCACGACTTGGCCCTCGCACTCGGCAATTTTCCTCCCAATCGTATTTCAACTCCCCGCGCGCCGGCGCCGATTATTTTTTGAAGCATCTTGTACGCGATGACTTTGAATTTCAGGGGCCCGACGTTTTCAAGCGCGGTCGCAATTTCGTCGGCGACAATTTGCGCGTCAAACTCCGGATTTTTTATCTCGTCGATTTCAATGTGCGGATTCTCGAGTTTGAATCTTCTTTTCAAAATTCCCGTGAGCTCCTCGATTCTCTCTCCGCCCCTCCCTATGACAAGCCCCGGCTTGCTCGTCGAGACAATTATTTTCTCTCCGACCGGAGTGTACTCGATTCTGACCTTGCTCACTTTCCCCTTTCCGATTGAATTTTTTATGTATTCCCTTATTGTGAATTCTTCCTTCTTGAATTTTACGACGTTTTTTTCTTCCATTTTTTATTTGCTCCTAAAACTAAACCCCCTCTTTTCAATAACCTCTTTTATTCTTTTAATTTCACTGGGTAAAATTGGGAAAGCTATAGGCAGACGCGCATCATATAATTTTTTTGATAAATCGTCTCTTGTGAAATGATATCCCATTGCGCTCATTCCGATAATAAACAAATTAGGATTTATTTTTCTAACATGTTCGGTATAATCTTCAGAAGTTCCCTCTACTTGATAATTGTCTCCGGCATCAATTATAAGCACGTCATAATTTTTAGGATTCCTTTCCCTATTGGCATAACTGGAATTGAGATTAAAATCAATTGTCTCGCATGGAAATTCGTCTTTCCATATCCTTGCTAATCCTTCTGGAGAATCTCCTTTAATCAACAAAATTCTCGGTTCTCTTGCTTGTTCTTGATTCATTTTTTCTTCTCCTCAGTTTTCTTCTTCGGAATTGCTTTAATAGTCATGTGCGTTCTTTTTTTTCTGACTGCGCCGAATTTTCCATAAGGTCTCGGCGCGTTGTTCGGAATCGCTTCTGAAATTATCGGATTCTCGACGCTGAGATAGTTTGCGTTTGAATTCAAACTTTTGAGCAATTTTATGAAAATCTCCGACGCGTTCTTCGGATATCTTCCCGACATTATGTTTCCTTTTCTGTGCGGGATTTCTCCTTTCATCGGAACCGCCTTTCTTTTCGCAATGACTTCTTCCAAATCGCTTATCGCCCTTTGAATCTCCTTTCCTTTTATGAATCTGCATATCGCTCCCGCAGTTTTCGTCGACATTGGAAGCGAGTTCGCGTTTACAACCGCTTCTGTTTTTTTCGGAACTTCTTTCTTTTTACTTTGGGAAACTTGAAAATCTCCGATTTTCTTTTTCTTTTCTTCGGGTTTTTTCTCCTTTGTTTTTTCAGAGGTTTCTTTTTTATTTTCTTCTTTGATTTCCGCTTTCAGCTTTTCTTTGTTTTCTTTTTCAAGTTTATTTTCGTTTTTTTCTTCCGCCATTTTTATTTCTTCGCGTTCGCCTTTGTTCCTTTAGTTGCGCCTATTCCGGCTTTTCCGTGTTTTATTTTTCCTCTTGTCGGTGCGAATTCCCCGAATTTATGCCCAAGCATTTCTCCGACGACTTCAATGGGGACGAAGTTTCTTCCGTCGTGAATTTGGATTTTCATTCCGATCATTCCCGGAACAACTATCAAATCCCTTTTGTGCGTTCTTATCGCCTTGCTTCTCGCGATTTTTTTGTTCGCGCGGTTTATGAAATTCTCTATGTCGTTAAACTGTCTGAGAACAAATCTTCTTTCCCGCGAGGCAAGAAGCTTCGCAAACTCTCTGACATCAAGCGCTTTCATTTCTTCAATCGTCTTTCCTCTGAATGTAAATTGTTTTTTTGTCGTTTCGTTTGCCATTTTATATCAAGTCAGTCAATGAGGGATATTTAGTTCCGTATGTTGAAAAACTCCTTGAAGAAATTACTCCTTCATGGGTTATTGTTATATCTTTTCTGTTAATATGATATCCCACAAAACAATCACCTGCATTGGCTTGAGGCCTGCAAAAATCAAAACCTTCGTCTTGCATCCCTTTAAATCTCTGTCCTGTGAATAATGCAAGTCCGCGATATTCATCGGAATCGTTTATTTTTCCGCTCCCGACGCTGATTATAATGACGTCTCCTTTTGCAAGCGACTCTAATTCCTCTGTCGTTTCCAACCTTTTTATTTTAATTTCATCTGTTTTCATTTTACCTTTTCTTTCTCCCTGTTCTTCTTGGCCTAAGATGTCCGACTCTTGCTCCCGGAGGAGCGTTTCTCTTCGCAATTTTGCTCTTAGGTCTTTTTCCTCTTCCGGAACCGAACGGATGGTCGATTGCATTGACCTTGACTGCTGAAGTTCTCGGCCAAAGTTTTCCTTTTGATTTTTTCAAGTGGAATTTTTTTCCGGCTTTCACAAACGGCTTGTCCAATCGCCCGGAGCCGGCAATGATTCCTATTACTGCCCTGCAATCCGGATTTAATTTCTTTTCTTTTTTTGAAGGAAGCATTATTTGAACAAAATTTTCCGATGTTCCGGTTACAATGGCCGAGCTTCCGGCCGTCTTTATGAAAATTCCTCCGTCGCCGGGGCGCGATTCCACGTCGTAAATTTGCGTTTTCACGGGAATATCTTTCAGCCGGACTATGTTTCCGTTTTGAATCTCATTTGTATCGAATTTTATTTTCTGCCCTTCAATCATTCCTTCAAACGCAGGCATGTAAAAAGCTCCGCCGTTGTAAACAATCTTCGCCAAAGGGGCGGTGTGCGCGATTGAATTCTGCAATTTCACGACGGTTCCCTCTCCGGAAATTCTCGCGGGATATTTCAATTCAAATCTGTAAGCCCTTCTTCTTACTCTGTAAGTTCCGCTTCCCTTTCCTCTTGCTTGTGAAATTATTCTCTTAGCCATGTTATTATATTATTCCCAACTTCGTCGCAACGTCGATTGCGGGAGACGTTTTTTTTAATTTAACGTAAGCGTATCTTTTATTGTCTCTTAACAAAGTTCTTATTTTTTCAACTTTAACTTCAAACAAGTCCTCGATTTCTTTTTTTATTTTTTCCTTTGTCATTTCCTTTCCAAGTTGGAATGTCAGCGTGTTTTGCAATTCAATGAGCATTACCGCTTTTTCAGTTGTTACCGGTTTCATCTTTTCAATTCCTCCGGAACTTCGTATTTTGAATATTCTTCAAACATATTTTTTCCATAAAGCAATCTTGAAAAACATTCGGCGGTGAGTTTGCAATCCTCGAGCGCGTTGTGCGCGTTTCCTTTCTGGACAATTTTCCCGTCGACGATTTGCGTTCTTTTGTCCGGAAGCCCGCAGAAATTCAAAATGTTTGTGAGATTCATATTGC
This sequence comes from Candidatus Pacearchaeota archaeon, assembly GCA_016204145.1. GTDB lineage: Archaea > Nanobdellota > Nanobdellia > Pacearchaeales > GW2011-AR1 > JACQLK01. Next base: position 34,221 of record JACQLK010000021.1, read on the forward strand.
TCTCAAATCCGTCAGTATCTTTTCCTGGTCTTATAAGAAATTCATCATTTATCTTAAGATGCATTGCTTGGGCGATACTATGCAGATCAAATGCCCTGTGCTGAATCGGCTTTTTCAATCCGTATTTCTTTGCTCTTATTTCAATTATGGAGATATCAAACTGCGGATTTTGGCATAAAACGTTTCTCATCGCTCTTCCAGCCATCCATTTGAAGAAATTTTTCAAAAGCTCTTGTTGTGAAATTTTTTCCTCATCTCTTAATTCATCTTCTGTTTTTCCAATTATTACTAATGCGTCTTTTTCTATAAAATCGTCGTCGTCAATCCTAGATTCTTCCAAAAATTCTTCCATCGTATTCAAATCAATTGCGCCTATCTGCCATATTCCGCATTTCACTCTATCTAACCCGGAGGTCTCAATATCAAGAACAATCGGCATGATGTTTGATTTTATGCTCATTTTAATTTTTCCCCCAATTCCTTGATTGCTTCTTCCGTGTAAACCGTCAATCTCCCGAGTCCGCCATTTGCCAAATCGTTGACGCCGAGGTTTCCGACTTTTGCAACGTCGATGATTTTTGAATTTGTTTTTTCCTTGTTTCCCGTCACGAGAAGCATCCCTGCATTTTGCTTGTATTTTCTTCCCCTTAATTTTCCTTTTCCGCTTCTCATTGTTTTTATCCTTAATGCAAGTCCGAAAAGCTTTTCCTCAAGAATATTTTTCAGCAATTTCACAAAATCCTTTGTCTTCAACCCGAGAACTTTTGATTCAATGACAAAAGGAAGGTTTTTTATTTTCTCGTCTTTCAATGTGAAATATTTCTTTGACAATTTCTCGGAATTTGCCGTCGCGATGATTGCGGATTTCAACGCAATTCCCATTTCTTTTTTGTTTATTTTTTTTCTCGTAAGCATTTTCAAAATTTTCGGAGGATGCGCCCTTCTTCCGCCTCGCGTGCTCGGCGCTGTCGCGCCTTCCCAATTGAACTGGCTTCCCCTTCGCGAAAATATTTTTCTCGGAATTCTTGAAAGCCCCTTTCCCCGGTCGGATTTCCAAACGTGTCTTCTATGGCTCAGAATTCCGGAGGCGGAAGATTGATTTCCGCTCATTGGCGAAGGTGCATACGGTTGCTTTATCTTCTTCGCTTCAAGAACTTTTGCGACGATGTCTTCTCTTATATTTTCATTGAAAAATTTCGGCAACTCGATTTCCTTTGATTTTTTCCCGCTTGAATCGAAAACTTGCGCTTTCATTATGCAAAACTCCTCCAGTTTTGTATGCTGAAAAATTTCCTGTTTTTCATTTTATTTCAATTCCATATCTTCTCTTTAATTCCTTTGAATTGTTAAATAAATAATCATCATACATTGTCGTATCAATTAGAAAGCTTTTTGCTACTTCCATCGTCTGCAAATATTCATCAACCGCAACTTGAGGAGATACATTTCTGTTTCCCCCCTTTTCAATCACAGATTCCAATTGATTGACTTTTGATTTCAACGCTTCAATTATTCCCTTTTCCAATAAATCTCCATTGACTTTGTATCTCATTGTTCAATCACCTCGTACATTTTTTTCTTTTGCCTTTTCGTTTCCCTCAACGGACTTGTAATTAAAACCTGTCTTTTCGCAGGACCTTGAACCGAGCCGTTGACAAGAATGTAGTCGGTTTTCACATCGCCGTAATTTTTTATTCCCTTGAATTTTTCCTTTCCCATTGAAAGAATCTTGCTGTTGTAAACGATTCTTGTGAACATTCCCATCTGTCCGGCGAGCGGTGCGCGGAAAGTTACTCTCGTCGGATGCCACGGTCCCAAGCTTCCCGGACGTCGCTGTCCCTTCTCGGATTTGTGCGATTTCAAAGTCAGTCCGAATCTTTTTACCGGTCCTACGAGACCTTTTCCTTTTGTCAATCCCCTTAAATCAACCAACTGCCCCTTTTCAAAAACATCTGCGACGGAAATTTCTTTGTTTATATTTTCTTTTATGAAATTTATTTTTTCCTGAACGCTTCCCGCAATTCCCAACTCGGAAATGTCCGGCGTCTTTTTTATTCCTGTTTTCTTTATCTGTGAATAAACGACGATTCTCGCGTCGTCGTAATCCTCTGATTTTATTTCGTCGATTTTTCCTTTTTTTGATTTCGGCATTTTTATCACCCTTTTCAATTCTTTGTCAAGGTTCTCCGAAAGAATTTCCGTCGCGACATTTCCGTTTTTGTAAAACCGCGCCGAAAGAATTTTCATAGGCGGGCACTCGATTATCGTCGCGGAAACCGCGATTCTTTTTCCCTTTGACATTGAATTCGGCGTGTTATCCAAGGCAATGAGCGAAGTCATACCTGCCTTGTATCCGATAAATCCCTTTAATTTTTTTCCTGTAGAAACAGCATCCCAATTAACATTCGGCAAAAATTTCTCAGCCCTTTTTCTGGGCCAAAACTGCAAACTTCCTTTTCTCGGTGATCTTGCTGTCATTTGTGCTTCTGAATGATGCGGATGTCATTTTATCCTACCCTGGAATGAAAATGAAAAGAAAAAGGAGATTTAAAAAGGTTTTGAGGGGGATTTGAGACACGTTAAAAACGAATTTTTGTTCGGAAATAAAAACATTATTAAAGTTATAATTTATAGTTTTATCATGGAAACAATGGAGAGTTTTGACGAAGAATTGTCTTGCAATGTCAGTATTATTCCCGAACAAATGGGTAAAAAAACAGTTTATATCGCCAGATGCGAGGAGTTGGGGATCAGCGATTTCGGCGACACCGTTGAGGATGCGCTGAATAATTTGAAGACATCCTTGCGTTTGCTGATAAGATACGCTCCCGAGAAAAAGCAGTTTCTTAAAAAAGACAAGCCGTTTTTAACAACCAGAATCTTTCTTTAGTAGTGTTTGAAAAATTCTTCCCTTGATATTCCGAGCTGATTGTTTATTATGTCTGTCAATGTCCCGACGGGAATTTCTTTTTTATGCACCGGAATGGTGATTGTTTTACTAAATCCATTAATTTCTCCTTTCATTATCACATGAGTGCCGCTTTGATGCAATATTCTAAAGCCCATCCTTATTATCGCCTTTACGACTTTTTTGGAATTTATGTTACTGAGTTTCATTTATGTCCTCTCTTAATGAATATAATTATTTGAATTCGCTAAAAGCTTTCAAGAGTTTCATTGTTGATTCAATATCTAGTTTTTCATCATCATATTCACATCGATACATTCCTTGGAGATTTGAGGGTAATTGTACCCCTTTCTTTACTAATAAAATAATATTTTTGCCGTACAAGGCCATAGATGCTCCAATTTCTATGAGGACATTTTCGTTTAGTTGGTGTTTCTTCTCACCATTTTCATCTGACACCTGTCTTTCTGCATCAATATGTATAACTCCTGCAAAACAAGACCTCATCTCTTCTAAAACTTTTTCTGGTACTGGTTTTGAAGTAGTTTCATGTTCTTCAGCTACGACAGGAGAAAGTTTGCCGTACGATATAAGTTCCTTCAAATGATTAACCATATTTTTATTCTTTCCGTGACTAATAAATACTCGGGTATTCCCCTTTTCTACATTTTTTTCAGGTTGTCCTTCAGATTCTATTTTAGGAATTTCTGAATTTAAATCGCCTTCATTTTGTTCAATTAATTCACTTGATTCTAATTTTTTTCCTGACAATACTTGATTGTTTTCTATTGCAACGAATGGTCCTGTTTTTGTATCAACAATTATCTTTGCATAATATCCATTCTTTCTAATTATCGCCAAAAAATCTTCTAATCTATCCTTTGGGACCCCCATTTCCTCTAAAATATTTTTAGCTATTTTGTCCTGAGGAAATTTTGCATGATTGTATTTTTCAAAGAATTTTCGACAGATTTGTGGTTTTAAAACCGCATCTACTTTCGCCTTATCATCGTCTCCTTCTTCTGTCGGTGCAACTATTCTTCTGCCCAAATCTGCTAAAGAAATTATTCTGGCATTGTATCCTCCAATTGTAAGGCCGTAGGCAATAGAAGTGCCAGAAATAAATTTCCAATTGGAGCTTGTTGGAGAAATTTCCACCGCAATAGCTAACTGATGTGGGGCTGCAGATGCAGTTCTGCCTCCAAAATTGTCATACAAAGCCTTGCCGAGTTTTAGTGCATCTTCTAACGCATAACGGGGGATATCACTTTGACTTATGTATTTCCGATTCTCTTTTTGCGGTGGTTTTTCTGAATTTTCTGAATTCATAATTTAGAATCTGGAATTGTTATATTTAAATCTTTCTGTTTTTAGTCGCAAATAATATTCAAACTATTCATATTTGACGATTATCTTTTATCTTCTAAGTTTCCTCCGCGTCCCCCCGTAACATTTTTATCCCCCTCCCCCGTAAAAAATCATGCCATACACGGAAGAGCAAAAAGAAGACGAAAACCGACGGATTTTATTGCAAATAATTTCACGCCTGAAATTCCATTTTTATTCAAACGCCGCATAATAAATTCCGGTTTGATGCTGCCCGTAATACATGAGCCATTTGCCGTTTATCTTCATCAGCGTCGGGTCTCCGGGAGGATTTAACGGGAAAGGATTTTTTGAATCCGGCGAATTTGTAAAATCAAATTCCGAATCAGAGAATGCGTTGTTGCTGAAAACGGCGTGATAAACCCCCTTGTAAGACCAGAAGTAAATCCTTGTTTCTCCGTCAAAATTGACAAATTCCGGTCCGTCAAGCCATCCCTTGAACTGGGAATTTCTGCTGTCGACAGCCATACCTTTCTTTTCAAAAGTCAAGCCGTCTTTTGAAGTCGCCCACATCAGGACATGGGTTTCGCTGTTTGGAACCGTTTCCCCGGAATATTTTTCATTGATTGCGCCGGCATACGCCATTACATATTCGCTTCCTATGTTAATAACCGTCGGAGCAAGGACGTTTATGAAAGTCAATCCGACATTATTCTTTGCGTCCATCCTTGTTCCCGCTTCATCCTTCCATGCAAGCCCGTCTGAAGATGTCGCGCTTTTTATAACGCCAGAATTCTGAAAATACATTCTATATTTCCCGTCGGAAAGTTTTATCACGGACGGAAATGTCGCGCCTTCTTTTCTTGTCCCTGATTCCTGAACCCATGAGATGCCGTCGGAAGAAACAGCCGAATAAACCTGCCCGTTAAATCCCTCGACTTCTGGTTCAAGGGAATAATATATTCTGTAGTTTCCGTTTCCGAGATCAACAACATCCGCGTCGGCGTATGTTCCCGGGACGACAATTCCCTTTTCAGTCCATACTGGAACATTTTCTTCGTTTGTCTGTTCGGATTGACTTCCGATTTTGATTGTTTTATTGTTCATTCCAATATTCACGCCGACCGAAATTTTGTCGGGATAAGCGAATTCTTTCGGAAAGTTGATTTGATTGAATCCGACGAGATATTCTCCGCTGATTATTTTGAAAGAGGCGATTCCCTTTTCGTTTGTCGTAGATATTCCCGCGCTGGGAGGCCCGCTTGGTTTTTCCGCGCGCCATAAGTCAACTTCGATATTCTGCATTGGCAGGTTGTTTTGATTGATGACGAGAATTTCAAGGGTCTCATTGCCTTTGATTGTTTGCGGTTGCGACTCCGGTTTTGAATACCAATATATTGCCGCCGCGGCAATTAAAAGAAAAATAATTCCTGCAACAATCGCCGCGCTCTTTTTCATATGGTCATTAATGAAATGGAATATTTAAATTTACGCTTCAAACTCCCTTTCTTCCCTTATTTCTTTCCCGTCAATTTCCCCTTCTCTTAAAATCCTTCCTTTCCTTAACGATTTCTCCCTCACAATCGCAAAGTCCTTTTCGTTTTTCAGCTCTTCCGGAACGACGATTTCCTCGATGATGTAGGTGTGAATTACGTCCGCGTTCTTGAATTCAGGATTTTCAAATACAAAACTCTCCGCAATTCTTTTGTCCGTCGTCGTCAGTTTGCAAAAATCCGGCTTTTTTCTTTCTTCTCCTTCCTTCGGCGTTTTGGGTTTGCCGGACATCGGCATCTTTGGCTTTATTTTCAACTCCGAGTCGTTTGTCCTGAACGAAAGCGCGAAAAACACCTTTGGAAATTCGTCAAGCAATTTCAAAATTTCGTTTCCCGACATTTCTTTCTCAATTCCGTAATTTTTCACGCCTTGAAATTGTTTTTTTGTTTTGAAATCCAATTTTCCCGCTAGATCCGAGGTTGAAATCACCGCTCCTGTAACGCTCGTCTTTTCATTCCCTAATTTTTCCGCCATTTCCCTTGCAAGCTCGTTCGCAAACTCGGAACCGGCGCTTATTGAATATTTTCCTTTTGAATTTTTCGCGCTTATCCCCGCCTTTTCCTTGAATTCTCCTCTTGAGAATTTCTGAAACTGCAAATGTACGAGCCCGTCGGTTTTTCCGTCAAAAATTTTTTTTATGAAATTTGTCATCTCTGTTTAAAATTTTAATTGGTATTTATTGAATATAAATTGACCTTTTAAATTTGTCCTCTTCCGCTCTTTGCAAACCTATGTTATCTCGAATCCGGTGTATCATTTAAATTAACTTTATGATAAAAATTTACATTAACCTTTTTTGAGCGGAGCATCTTGGCGAAGCCAGATGTGAAACAATATCAATATGGCGAGCGCTCGGCGCGAGCGCCTTGCATAACTTTATAAATTTCTTGCCCGTAATTTTAAAATGGCGGGAATTGTGATTGACAGCGAATATTTCAGGAAAATTTCAACGACACTTGTGCTCTTCGTGCTTATCGTTCTTTCGTTTTTCGTCCTGAAGCCGATACTTCTCTCTTTGATTATGGGAATAATTCTTGCGATTGTTTTTTCCGAGCCGTATGAAATTCTTTTGGAGAAGACGAAGTCGAAAAGCATATCTCTTGCGCTGACTTGCATTTTCCTCGCGCTTTTGATAATCCTTCCTTTTTGGTTTTTCGCGCCGATTTTCGTGAATCAGGCGTTTAGCGTCTACAAGGCGACGCAGGGCATTGATTTCTCCGGTTTTTTTGTCGGCATTTTCCCGTCTTTGTCGTCGACAAGCTTTTCTTCCGAATTGGGAACGATTTTCGGCTCTTTCATAACAAAAACGCTCAATTCAATGCTCAGTTACTTCTCCGATTGGTTCTTTGATTTGCCGTCGGTGTTTTTGCATCTCATTGTTGTTTTCGCGACATTCTTTTTTGTTCTCAGGGACAGCAGGGAGGTTCTCTCTTATATCAGCACGCTGACGCCTTTTTCAAAGGATGTCGAGGGCAAACTTATAAAATCCTCAAAAGATATAACTCTCTCTGTAATTTACGGTCAGATTGTCATCGGGGTTGTTCAGGGACTTACCGCCGGCTTGGGATTTTTGATTTTCGGAGTTCCAAACGTGGTTTTCCTCACGCTTCTGTCGATTTTTGCTGGAATTCTCCCGATTATCGGCCCCGCAATTGTCTGGGTTCCTGTGATAGTTTATCTCCTCGTCGCGGGAAACACTTTAGCCGCTTTCGGAGTCACGTTTTTCGGAATAATTTCCGTAGTCATCGACAATTTTCTCAGACCCTTTTTCATTTCAAGAAGTTCAAAAATGCACCCACTTCTCTCTCTTCTGGGAATGATAGGCGGATTTTTCTTCTTCGGAATCCTCGGATTTATTCTCGGTCCGTTGATACTTGCCTATGTGATAATCATCTTGGAAATTTACAGGGGAAAAGAAATGCGGGGTTTTTTGCTCAATACAAAAGAATAGGTGCGAATGAAACTTAAGGTAAAATTTTTGAAATGGCAGGCGGGGCTTCCTGTGGCGATGCTTCACTACAAAACCGCGGAGAAGCTTGGAGTGCATTTGCAGGGAACAATCTCGATAAAAACAATGTCCAGGCATCCGAAGGAAATGCACACGATAATTGACACAATCGACGAGCACTACGTTAAAGAGAGCGAAATTCTCGTGACGTCGGAAATAAGGGAAGGAATGAAACTTTCAAGAGGACAGTATGTTGATGTCAATCTCTCTCCGACTCCGGAGACGCTGAATTTCATAAAGGAGAAAATGAACGGAAAAATTTTGTCGAGAGAAAAAATCGGCGCCATTGTGAGGGACATTGTAAACAATTCTTTGTCAGAAGCGGAAACCGCGTTTTTCATCGCCTCAATGTATAAAAGCGGCATGACGACGAAAGAAACGATAGACATGATAGAGTCGATGCTGAAATACGGCGACAAGTTCATTTTGAAAAACAAATTCGTCGTCGACAAACATTCGATAGGTGGCGTCGCCGGAAACAGGACAACGCCGATAATTGTCTCTATATGCGCCGCGGGCGGATTGATTTTTCCAAAAACGTCTTCAAGGGCGATAACAAGCGCCGCCGGAACAGCCGATGTCATAGAGGCGGTTGCAAAAGTCGAATTCAAAAAAAGCGAATTGAAAAAAATAATAAAAAAAACAGGCGCATTCATGGTTTGGGGCGGGTCTTTGGGAATGGTTCCCGCCGACGAGAAAATAATAAAGGTCGAGAAAATGCTTAAGATAGACCCGAAATCCCAGCTGCTCGCGTCGATAATGGCTAAAAAATTCGCCGTCGGCAGCAGATACATTTTAATTGACATTCCCTACGGAAAAAGCGTAAAGGTGAATTATGAAAGGGCTTTGGAATTGAAAAAAGAATTTGAAAAACTCGGAAGGCATTTCAGGAAAAAGATAAAATGCGTCTTGACGGATGGAAGCCAGCCGATTGGAAACGGCGTCGGTCCGGTTCTTGAGTTGAAGGATATTCTGGGGGTTTTGGACCCGAACAAAAAAAGCCCTGTTGATTTGGAAAAAAAATCCTTGTATCTTGCCGGAGAAATTTTTGACCTCTCAGGCAAAACAAAAAAAGGTGAAGGTGTAAATCTCGCGGAAAAAATTCTCTATTCTGGAAGCGCATTCCAAAAATTCAAAGATATCATAGCCGCGCAGGAAGGAAATTTAAAAGCCCTGAAAAAAACCGCAAAATTCAAAAAAGACATAAAGGCAAAGCAATCGTTGACGATATCGGAAATAGACAACAAAAAAATAAACTCCCTTGCGAGAATAGCCGGTTGCCCTGTCGACAAACTTTCCGGGTTGTACATTTATTCCCATGTCGGTGAAGTTGTTGAAAAGGGAAAAAACATAATCACAATTTACGCCGAAACCCCTTCTCGGCTGAGTCAGGCGGTAAAATTCTATTATTCCGAGAAACCGATAACATTCAAATAATCATAATTATATTTTTAAACCCAGCATTTCTTTTTATACAATGGTTGAAAACAGGGAAAATGTCCGCAGAAGAAAACTCGTTGATTATTTGAAAACAAATTTGGAAAAGGGATACAAGCTCGATGAATTGAAATGGGCGTTGATAAAACAAGGGCACTCGAGAACAGATGTCATGACGGCGATAGAGCAAGCTCAGGCAGAGATGCCGGAGAAAAAGCCGGTTGAAGAAAAACCGAAAATTGTTGCGAAGGTTTACAGCGAGCCGGTTGTTGTGGAAAAAAAGCCGTGGTGGAAATTCTGGTAAAAGTTATTTTAAAATTTTAACAAATAGCAAATCTTTCCCGCCATAATTCGTAACTCTGCAATTTTGTTTATCCCTCCACCAATCCCCC
>JACQLK010000022.1 GCA_016204145.1 Candidatus Pacearchaeota archaeon
AAAAAATCCCCCGCCGCCCGCCCCTAAGAAGCAAAGATAAAATTATTTTTTAACCGAGTTATCTCGCGAAATTGCCCGCCGCCACCCCGATAAAGCAAATGTTAATCTATAACAAATTCTATTATTTATGATTGAGATTTTTACATTAGCCATTTTAAATAATCTCCAATTTGAATATCCCTTCTAAAATGAATAAATCTTATTTATACAACCGGAAACTTCTTTTGATTAATTTTATATATTTGAAAATTCAATGTCTCTAATGGATAAAAAAGGTCAGCTGACGATTTTTATAATTCTTGCGCTTGTTCTTGTCGGAGCGGTTGTTTTGTTTTTCGCGTTTCAAAATAATTTGATTCGGCAGCCGACAAATCCCGACGCAGGCAGGGTTCAAAATTTTGTGCAGAACTGCATTAAACAAGAAGGAGAAGAAACAATTTATCAAACAGGGAAAAACGGGGGATATTTTTTCCCGCCAAATTTTTCTTTGCCGTCGGGAGTTGCTATTTATTATGCAAACAACAAGAATTACGTTCCTTCAAAAAAACAAATTGAAGATGAAATTTCTTTTTTCATGAATGAGAAATTGTTTTTCTGCGCGAGAAATTTTGCTGATTTTCCCGACTTGGAAATAACACAAGGGGAAATAAAAACACAAACAGATGTTCAAGATAATAAAGTCGTTTTCAATGTGAATTATCCGATAAGAATTTCAAAGGATAAAGATGTTTCTTTGCTTAATAATTTCAAGCAAGAAATTTCAATAAGGGCGGGAATTGTTTACGCCTCTGTCGCGGAATTTATGAGAAATAAAACAAGCGAAGGCATTTGCATTTCCTGCATGCTTGAAATTTCCGAGAAAAACGACTTGTATGTTGAAATGATGGATTACGACGAAAACACGACAATTTTTATCTTTAGAGATAAGAATTCAAAAATAAACAACGAGGATTTCACGTGGATTTTTGCGGAGAGGTATGGATAAAATGAAAATAAAAAATAAAATATTTTTTGCGCTGATGGGAACGGTTTTAATTGCTAATTTGGTTTTAATTAGTGCAGAATTAACAGATTTAAGCAAGAGTTTGGATTTTAACGATAACACCATAACTACATTTAGCTCTGACGGAATATCGTATGAAAAAACAGCCGATGGTGCTACAATAACATTCAAAGGCGGAGAGGTCACTGTTAAAGGAAATTCTTTTGCAAACATAAAATCCGAAGAGGAAGCAAAACTTCCGTCTAAAATAAATCTTGACAAAGATGGAAAAGTCACAAACGCGGAATTCACAGTAAATGAAAAAGGCGGGAATTATGTTTTTGGAAACACGCAGATTTATGCTCCGCCGAATTCAAGAGTTATGTTTGATGAAAAGACTGGAATTAGGATAAAAATTCCCGAAGGAAGCGAGATGAGCGATATTCCAAAACAAAAAGACATTTCAATCCCGTCTGAATATACGACGATAATTGAAGGAAATAATTACAAACTCCCAAACAAGGCAGTTGTTAATGGGAAATTGGGATTTGATAAAAATGGGCAGGCGTTTGTTTCCCTTGACGACAAAACAATTGTAAATGGTGTTGAATTGACAAGCGGAATCAGTAAGCGTCCTCGGGAATACGGCGGAGAAGTTAATGTGTTTTTTGACGGACAAAAACATGAGGGGGACTATGCCTCTTTTGATTTGAAAAATAAAAAGTTAATTTTATCCTCTGAAAAAAATGAAAATTTTATAACTAATTTTAATGGGGAAAATCCTTTTTTGAAAATTGACGAAGGAGATTATGTTACAGCAAAACCCTTGCCAGGAGGGGAAATTGAAATTCAGAATAGAGATGAAGAGGGACTGATTCCGAGGGTTACAACAAGAGGAAATTTTATTATAGATGAGGATGGAAAATCAATATTTTATAAAGAAGAAGATTATTACAGGAAATTGGATGTTTTCCAAAAACTATTTTCTAATAGTAAGAGTACTACCACGTCTCCTATAGAACTTGATGTTTTTAATAAAGATGGTTTAAGCGCCTTTAAAAATAAAATACTTGTTGATAATTTTAATAGATTTATTTTTGATATACCCTCAAGTTCACAGATTTTTTTTTCTTTTTTTTCAGAATCAGACTCACAAGTAATTAGTCTATCTAAGGTGGAAGGGATACCTTCTGTAGTATCCTCTTCAAGAATAAATTATAACTATCCTTCTGAAGAAAGTTTAATTGCTTTAACTGGAAAAGAATTGATTTTCAGTGATGTTTCTCAAGGGGGCAAGGATTTACTTTTAGGAAGATTAAGGGATTATTGGGGAACTTTAACGCCCGAAACACAAGATTCTTTTAATCGGATTTCTTTTTTAAGCAGGTCTTCTTTCGAAGAACAATATAAACATATAAATTTTGGGGAAAACCGGCCTATTGAATCTGTGGGGGCATTTGCAGGATTAAATGATATTGTTATTTCGCAAAATAGATTTGACTTTGAAACCTTTAGGCACGAAGCGGCACATGAACTTCATTTATATGGGGTGGTCCATCAAAATGAAAAATATGCCCAGATAACCGATCAAATTAGTAAATTGCAGAATCAACTGGGAAGTTATGATAAAGAATTTGAAAATTTTGTCGCCGAATCCGATAAAAAAGGAATTTTTTGGCACGATACAGAACGTGGAACTTTTCTAAATTCTAAAATAAATGAAATTGGAAATATAATAAGTTCTTTAGATTATGAGAAATGGGGTCTTATAGCTTCAGAAAAACAGTTATTTGATAATCAATGGAATTCTATTGTGGGAGAAAATTTTTACAACGGAGGAGTAGGAAAACTTGGAAAAGATGGCTATTGGAAATATAAAGATAATCCTTCTAGTAACGGTCCTGAACGAGGATTAATCATGCCTTATGGTAGTTGGAATATCCATGAAGACGTCGCAACATTTGTTGGAGAAGTTAATAATCCTAAATTTTTTGCCCCTTTGATAAATCCAGACAGACCTGATTACGACATTCGCTACAGACAAAAACTTGATTTATTGCATCAATATAAATTCATTTCTGACTCTGAATATAATAAAATTTTGGAGGTTGCGGGAGTAAAATAAAAATGATAAAAAATAAAATAACGCTTCCCCCACAGGAGTTCGATAAAATGAAAAATAAAATTTTTCAGCATAAAAGTAGGAAATTTTCAAAATTGCCGACTAGGAAATCGGCTCAAATAAATTTCAGAAGAAATTTATAATGAACAAACAAATAATCTTTTTAATTTTTACAATGACTTTCTTAGCTTTTGCTTTTAACGTTTCCGCAATTCAGCAACCGTTAGTTTATTACAAATTAAATCTTGATTATAATTACGGAAACATAACAATAAATTCCAGCAGCATTGAACTTAGCAATAAAATTCTGGACAACAATTTTGGATTTTACACCGCAAGCGTTTTGGATTTTAATGGAAATTTAATTAATTTAACTTTTTTTGACGTTCCAAATCAAATTATTTACGATACCGTTGATTCAAACGGAACAATAAACGGCGGCGGACAATTGGAATTGAACCAAACAAATTTTGATATTTTTGTTCCTTATTATAAAAATGCGAGGGAAGTAAAAATTTACAATCAAAATTTAAGCGAATTGACAAAAATTGATGTGAGCGAGTTTTCAAAGGAAATACAGAAAGTTGAAAATGTTTCTAAAACTCCTGAAAGCGGAAAAGAAACAGGAAAAAAAGAAATTCCGACAGAAAGTTTAACGGATAAAATTGCGAAATACTGGTGGGCCTTGGTTATTGTGCTTGTAGTTCTAATTGGGTATTTGTTTTATTCTTTAACTGGAAAGAGGTAATTTTTTCATGCAAATTCTTAAAAACACCGATTATTTATTTGCGTGATGGAAGACGGGAATTATGAAAAACTTGTGCATTTGATTTCAAAATCCTCGAGTTTGCCAAGGGACGAAATAGAAAAAAAAGTTGTTGCAAAGAGGGAGAGAATATCGGGATTGATAAGCAAGGAGGGCGCGGCGCAGATAATCGCCGCCGAACTCGGAGTGAGCTTGGACGGCGGAAAATTGAAAATAGACGAGCTTCTTTCGGGAATGAAAAAAGTCAATGTCGTCGGAAAAATTTTGAACATTTCTCCGGTAAGGAGTTTCACGACGAAAAATGGAAAAGAGGGAAAAGTAGTGAACTTGATTGTTGCAGACGAAACATCAAACGTCAAAGTCGTTCTTTGGGATTTGAATCACATTGTAAAGATAGAGAAAAATGAAATTTCCCACGAAAGCGTCGTTGAAATAACCAACGGAATGATGAGGGAAAATGAACTGCATTTGGGAAATTTTTCCGAGATAAAACTGAGCGGCGAAGAAATTGGCGAGGTAAAGACCGCGAGAGTCGTGAAAGAAAAGAAAATCTCGGAACTGAACATGGGAGACAATGCGAAATTAAGGGCTTTCATCGTCCAGGCGTTTGAACCGAAGCCGTTCAACGTTTGCAAAGAATGCAGAAAAAAAGCGGTTCAGGAAGGGGATTATTTTACATGCGCCGAGCACGGAAAAACAATTCCCGAGAAAAGATTCCTCATGAATTTTGTCCTTGACGACGGAACAGGAACAATCCGCGCTGTGGCGTTTCATGAAAATTTGAAAAATCTCGGATTCGCCGATTTTGAAAATCCGGAGATTTTGGCAAGACAGAGAGAGCAAATTCTCGGAAAAGAAATGTTTTTCTCGGGAAATGTGAGGATGAACAAATTTTTTAACAATCAGGAGTTTTCGATAAATGCGATAGAAGGAATAAACATTGACGAATTGATTGCGGTTGCCGGAAAAAATGGAATTTAAAAAAATCGTGAAAATCCTAGGATTTTTCATGTATCCGATTTTGCTTTTTTTGTGGAATGTAATCATTACGTTGCTTGGTTTTTACGATTCTTTTCCGTGGCTTGACATTCCGATGCATTTCCTCGGCGGAATCGCGGTCGGTTACAGTTTTTTTCTGACGCTGAATTATCTTCAGGAAAGAGAGAATTTTCAGAACAAAAAAATTTACACGGCGGTTTTCGGCATAGCGCTTGTTTCTTTGATTGCGGTATTTTGGGAATTTTACGAATTCGGAATGGATTATTTTTTCGGCTTGAATTACCAGCTGTCTGTAGCAGACACGATGCTTGATTTTTTTCTCGGGATTTTAGGAGGAGCGTTTGTCAATATGATTTTATTTTTGAAGGGCGATTAAATTAATTTTAAATTTGTCCCGCTGTCCGCTTTGAAAACTAGAGGAGAAGAAATTTGCTTCACTTTGCTCAGAGATTAATGGCTTCGCGCCAGATTTTATCAAGGCGCTCCGCGAAATAAAGCGGTTAACGTGAAAAACATCGCGAGTTTTTATTATGGCGCTTTGATGTTAACATTCTTCTTGGCAAAAACAATATTCTGAATCCGAATAATCTTTATAAAGTTCTTTAATCAAAACTTTTTATGGCGACGCCGAAAGAGGTATTCTATGGATTTCACGGGAGTGTCGAGAGAGGATTATTGAAGGATATCCTAAAAGATATGGATAAAATTTCGGGAATGCCTGTTCAAGAAAAAATGGATTTGGAAAAGATGTCCCGGCTGATAGAGTTTAGAGGCAATCCTGCGAGGTATCTTGTCAGAGATGTTCAAATGGAAAATCCAAACGGAAAAAATGAAGTTGATTATACCTGTTATTTTGATGAAGATGGAACAATTAAAAAGAAAGAAGGATTGGAGTATTAATCATGGCGAAAAAAGTCGACGATTCCGATGAAGAAGTTGAAGAGAAAAAAATTGAAGAGGGAAAAGAGCCGCAGCTTACCGACCTTCCCGGAATCGGGCCGGCTGTGGCGGCAAAAATAGAGGCGGCTGGAATTTATGATTTGATGTCTCTTGCGGTAATGTCTCCCGCGACGCTCGGGGATATCGCCGGCGTGGGTCCCGCAGTGGCGAGAAAGGCGATTCAAGCGGCGAGAAATATGCTAAATTTGGGATTTACCGACGGCGCGGAATACGCAAAGAAGAGGGAAAATATTATTTATATCACGACGGGAAGCAAAAATCTTGACTCTTTACTCGGGGGAAAAGGCGTGGAAGGAAGAGCAATAACCGAGGCGTTCGGCGCGTATGGAAGCGGAAAAACGCAGGTTGGTTTGAGCTTGGCCGTGAATGTTCAACTTCCGCTGGAGCAGGGCGGAGCAAACGGAAAATGCGTTTTCATAGACACAGAGGGAACTTTCAGACCCGTGAGAATAAAGCAAATTGCGGAAAAAATCGGCGCAAATTCCGAGAAGGTTTTAAAAAATATTTTCGTCGCGCGAGCGTTTAATTCGGATCATCAGATTCTTTTGCTTGAAAAAATCGGCGAAATGATAAAGAACGGGGAGCCGATAAAACTTTTGATAATCGATTCTTTGACGGCGCATTTTCGAGCGGAATATGCGGGAAGGGGGCAATTGGCAGACAGGCAGCAGAAATTGAACAAATATCTTCATGATTTGATGAAATTGGCGGAGACATACAATCTCGCGGTTTACGTGACAAATCAGGTCATGGCGAATCCCGCGCAAATGTTCGGCGACCCAACGGTCGCAATCGGAGGAAACATCGTCGGACACGCAAGCACTTACAGGATTTATTTGCGACGCGGAAAACAGGGAAGCAGGGTCGCGAAGATGATTGACTCTCCAAATCTGCCTGAGAACGAAATTATTTTCTACCTTACCGAAGGCGGAGCAAAAGACGAGGGGGAATAAATGACAATAGATTACAAAGTCGGCGGCACGAATATTGAAGCGGCAAGTTTGCCCTCAAGAGTTTATTTTGACGAGGAATGCAGAGAACTGTCGTCGATTTATGATACGAGAAACTGTCCGGATGAATACGTTCCAAGCACGCTCGGAGATGTTTATGCAGAAATTGGAGTTCAAAAATTTCTCGGTTTTTCAAAACTTAGCGGGAAGTTCGTCGGCGTTGAGAAGAATGAACTCTTGAATTTTTTAAAAGATTTTGCCGTTGGCGAATACGATTTCGGATTTGCGATGCGAAGCGGTTTTTTCAGAAGTTCGCAAATCAACGGGAGAGAAATTTTATTTCCGACGCCGTCTCTTTTGGAAAATCAAAAAGTCGGGAAGAGAAAAAGAAAATAAATCAAAATCTCCGCTTTATTTTTACAATCTTTTACAAATGCCCCCACGAGGAGTCGAACCCCGAACACAACCTGTTTGCAAGAATTTTTCCTTGCCGCAAGGTCGTATTATATCCGTTTAACTATGAGGGCTTAAAAATATAAATCGGGATTTCTCTTATAAAATTATGCCTGCGAAGAAGATAAGCATAGAAAACGCGAAAGAGGACAAACTTTTCTATTTTGTCGCAAACGTTGTCGTTTATCGCGAGAGCGACGGGAGATGTCTGATTCTTAAGAGAGACGAAAGGGAGAAAGTTCATCCTGGAAAATACGCGGTTCCCGGAGGGAAACTTGAATGGAGAGACCTTGACATAAATAATCCGACGAGAATGAACGGAGAGGTTATTGATTTTGAAAATTCCGTCGAGGATTTATTAAAAAGAGAGGCAATGGAAGAGGCGGGAATAGAAATACAAGACGGACTTTTTTACATAAACAGCGTCGTGTTTGTAAGGCCCGACGGGGTTCCCGTAGTTTTGGTAAAATTTGCCGCGAAATACAAATCGGGAGAAGTTGTTCTTGAAGAAAAGGGCTTCACCGATTACGCGTGGGTTAACGGCGAAGAAATTGAAAATTACGACTGCATTGACGGAATAGAAGAAGAGATAAGAAAGACGATAAAATTATTTTCCAGATAAATTCATTTATCTTCCAGTTTCCTTGGCTAATTTTACCCCCGCCCTCCCGCCCAACAAAACCAATGCTAATCTAAAAAAATCCGTTTGCCGTCTATTTTAACCTATAACTCCTTCCATTAATATACGATTGAGTTTTACATTAACATTCTTTAAATGATTCTTATGCAGAAATCCCTGCCGCCGCCAAAAATAAAACAAAATCAAACTCAATGCCATAATCTTAAAATTCCAATTTATCCCAAAAGCATTTCCGTCGCGGTTTTATAATTTTCGTGAATCTCATTCGGAGAAAACCACAAGGAAATTTCGCGTTTTGCGTTTTCAACGGAATCGGAAGCGTGGACGAGATTTCTCATTACTCTTTTGTTTTCGTCGGCGACGGCATAGGATTCAATTGAAACAAAGTCGCCGCGTATCGTGCCAGGTTGTGAAGAACGCGGCTCTGTGCTTCCGACAATTTTTCTCACGATTTCAATTGCGTGCGGACCTTGAAGAACAATCGCGATTATCGGACCTTCGCATAAAAAATCGCAGTTCCACGATTGAATCGTTTTTCCGATGTGCATGTGGCCTTTGTATGGAAACTTTCTTCCTTCTTTGTCATACGATTTTTTTGACTTCTCGTAAACATTCTTCGCCCATTCCTCGTCGAGAAAATAATGCTTTTTCGCGAGCTCTTCGTCGGCGGAGAGCATTTTCATCGCGACTATTTTCAAACCCGCCTCTTCAAAACGCGAAATTATTTTTCCGGAAATTCCGCGCTTGACACCGTCGGGTTTTATCAGAACGAATGTTTTTTCCCGCGCCATGAATTCCTTTTTGATAAATTCGGTTTATAATTCTTTTCATAAAAACTTTGGAAACCTTTTTTCAAAGAAAGATTTATAAATGCTATGAATTTGTTTTATAGAATTCACTTACTGGATTAAAAAAACAAAAAAGGATTGAAAATGATTTTTGACAAAAAAGGGTTGAAAGGAAACAATTTTGTGCATTTGTTTTTTGCATTTTTATTTGTCGCGAGTTTGGTTTATGTGGGAAGTTTTGCTATGGCTCAAACGGTTATCGGACTTCTTAATATTACAAATGGCGCGGGTGTTCAATTCAATGCAAGTTCCAATCTTACAAGTATCAGCGTTAATAATACTGGTGAGGGTGTGCTGTTAAATATTAATGAAGATACTAATTACGTATTTAATTTCAGCATTGACCATATTGCCGCCGCAAGAAACTTGACCGCAATAAATATTACTCTGCCTTCAACTTTTGCTTATTGGAATGGTTCAAGTAGAGTTGGAAACGCCAGTACAGGCATCATCTCGTTTAATGTCACTCAAAGTGCTGCTGGAAATTTTAATGGTTCAGTATTGACTTGGAATGCAACTAATCTCACAAGTTGGATTATTAATCGCACAGGTTTTAACAATTACACTTATATTGCGTTTAATGCAACTGCATGGGAACCTGGATATTATAACATGAGCGTCAGATTTTTCTATAATGCCACATTTTCTGCAGCAAACTTGGTGCCCGGAGGTTATAACGAAACAAACTTTTCAATCAGAGTAAATGACAGAACGAAACCATATGAAATTAATTTGTCCACCATCCCAAAGACATATCCAAATATTTCCGGTTCATTTACGATTAATCTCTCTGTTTTGGATAATGGAAATCTTACTGCCGGATTAAGAGAGTATGATGTAACCGGAGTGAATATTACCATTATTAATAGCACAAACGGCATGATCGCATCTTATCTTGCAACAAATGTTAGTGATAAATACTGGAATATTACCATACCAACTACCTCATTTTCAGATGGATTATACAACTTTTCTATTTTTGCCAATGACAGTGATAATAACATAAATGTTACCAATATAAGTAACGTTCGAATAGATAACACTGCGCCAACAGGAAGCGTTTCATGTACGCCCGGGACGGTTAATTTAGGGGATACTGTAACATGCACATGTTCTCCAAGCGACGGAGGTTCAGGAGAGAACAGCAGCGCAACTTCAATCACCGCGAATCCTTCAACAACAAATACTGGAACTTATACTGTATCATGTTCTTTTGCAGATCTGGCAGGAAAGACGGGGACCGCATCAGGAACATACGTTGTTGAGCAAGGAGGAAATGTTGCTGGAACAGGTACTGGCGGAAGCGGTTCAGCGGCAACAGCAGGAACAACTGCGAAAGTTCAGTCGTTTACAAAAATAACTCCCGGAGCGGCTTCAATAGTTAAGAATTTCGACGCTGAAACGGGATTAAAAGAAATCCAGATAGATGTAAAGAACGAGGCGCAGAATGTCAAGGTAAGCGTAACAAAATATTCGGGAAAGCCCGCGGAGGTTTCTGTTGAGAAAGCTGGAAAGGTATTTCAGTATATGCAGATAAAAGTTGACAATGTTGCGGACAAATTAAACAAAGCGACAATTTCAACAAAGGTCAAGAAGACATGGGTTTCGGACAACGGTTTGACTAAAGATAAGGTCTCGTTGTTCAAGTTTGACGAAACAGCTGGAAAGTGGAATGAGTTGACAACAACATTCGCAAGCGAAGATACGACATACTACTATTATGATGCCGAAGTGACGAGTTTCAGTTATTTTGCAATAGGGGAAAGAGGAGTTGTTGAAGTGACGACGCCTGGCACGGGAACGACTCCCGGCGGAGAAGATACTTCTGGAACGACGACGGCAGGCGGAACAAATTTGACTTGGTTATGGGTATTAATCGGCGTGGTCGTTTTAGCCGCGATTGCATGGTTTGTTTGGGGCAGAAAAAAATAATTTTGAGTTTTTTGCGGACATATACCCTGTTGGAAGAACACTTTCTTTTTTAATGAAACTTTTTCAATCATAAACCAAATTTATTTAAAAAATCTTAATTCTTCTTGACTCATTAAACAGAATTTTTTTATCCCTCCGCCAAAATCTCCCGACTACTCGTCCGAAGAGGTCAAGGTTAATGTAAAATCGCGAATTTATAGTTATCATTCTTTGTCCCCCCGAATGAAGCGAGCCAAATTTTCGCGCAAATTTAAACAATATCTTCTTATTAAACAAATTCCCGCAAACCACAAACTAATTAAATGATTTCTTATAAAAACTTTATTATGGAAGATGTTTTTAGAAATGAAATTAAAAAATTATCCTCTTCAGAAATTTTAGTTTCCCTTTATGATTTAATTATTCAAGATAGCTTGGAAAAAAATTTAAGGAAAGTTGACGGGTTGTATCCCTTTGCAGAGACAAGCGATAATGAAGAATCCAGTTTTTTATCTTCAAGGCGTCTTCTGGACAAAGGGCTTGCCAAACGGGTTTTTATCATTGATGCCCCAAATAAAAACGGTTTCCCGGGTTTTGATTCTTGGTCGGATAAACTCTTAAAAAAATACGGCATCTCTGCATTGCCTGTTGATTTTTCATATTCCGGAGAATTTAACACTTTGACTGAAGCAGAGGCGTTAATAAGATATTCGATTAAAAACAACTTAAAGTCACTTTATATTCTTGCACCGAGATTTCATTTGCTGAGAGCATTCATGACCGCCTCCAGCGTCGTTATAAGGGAAAATCCTGAAATGAATTTATTTGCATATTCCGGAGCAGAGCAGGATTGGAATCAAACCGTAATTCATTCCCAAGGGATTGTCAAAGGGAAGAGAATTGATTTAATCGCGGGCGAGATGGAACGCATAAAAAAATATCAACTCATGGGAGATTTGGAATCCACGGAGAAAATTATTGAATATATTTTGCACAGAAAATGATATATCCAAATTCTTAAAAACTTATTTTTCTTTTTTGTTCAATGAAAATTATAGCGGATTTGCAGATACATTCGCGTTATGCGAGAGCGACTTCGAAAGACATAACAATTGACAATCTTGAAAAATGGGCGAAAATAAAAGGACTCGACTTAATCGGGACAGGGGATTTTCAGCATCCTCTTTGGCGGAAAGAAATTGACGAAAAATTAATTGAGGATGACAATGGAATTTTGAGGACGAAAGGCGGATTTCCTTTTTTGTGGCAGACAGAAATCAGTTTGATGTTCTCGGATAACGGAAGAAGGGCCGTGCATCTTCTTGTTTTTGTTCCAAACAGAAAAATAGCCGATGAATTTACAAAATATCTTCTTGGGAAGGGAAGAATTGATTATGACGGGAGGCCGATTTTTGGAATTACATGCGAAGATTTTGTCAAGGACTTAAAAAACATCGACGATAAAATAGAAATAATCCCCGCGCATTGCATGACCCCTTGGTTTGGAATTTTTGGAAGCAAGTCGGGATTTAATTCCCTGAAGGACTGCTTCAAAAGCCAAACAGAAAAGATTTACGCGATTGAGTCGGGAATGTCGGCAAATCCAGAAATGCTATGGAGATTTCAGGAATTTATCGACGGAAAAATAAACATCGTTAGTTTTTCAGACATGCACAGTTTTTGGCCGTGGAGAATCGGGCGGGAAGCCACGGTTTTTGAAATTCCGGAATTGAGTTATGAAAACATAATAAAAGCGATTCGCACAGGCGTCGGATTGAAAGGAACAATAGAGACGCCGCCTGAATACGGAAAATATCATTATGACGGGCACAGAAATTGCAATTTTTCATCCTCTTACGAAGAGACGAAAAAACTCAACGGCATTTGTCCGATATGCAAAAAGCCGCTCATCATCGGCGTGGATTACAGAGTCGAGGAAATTGCAAAAGAGCAAAAAGGATTCAAGCCGAAAAACGCAAAAGAATTTTATTCGTTCATACCTTTGCATGAATTAATCTCCATTCTTTACGAGACGCCAATGGCCTCAAAAAAATCATGGGCAATTTACAACAATATGATTGAGAAATTCGGAAACGAGTTAAATATTTTGATGAACGTTTCAAAAGAGGAATTTGTAAAAAAAGAAACCGACGAAAATCTCACGGAGCTGATTCTGAAAAGCCGCGACGGAAAAATAAAAGTCAAGCCGGGATACGACGGAGAATACGGAAAAGTTTTGATTGGAGAACGGGAGAAGCAGGGGAAGTTGATTTGATTTTTAAAATTTTATTTTTATTAATTCCGCCCCCCTAAGACCAGAAGAGAAAAAATTTGTTTCACTTCGTTTAAATATTAACGGCTTCGCGCCAGGTTTCATCAAGGCACTTCGCGAAATAAAAACGTTAATTGGCAATTCCGCCCTTTAATTTTTATGGGATTTTCTTGATTAACATTTTTTCTTTATGAAAAACTTATACGACCGTTGGATATAAAAATTATAAATCAATTGACGATACAGCATAGGTTTTATGGGGTTGGAGTTTTTTATATCCAAATTTCAAGAATTTGTAATGCGCGTCTTTCGTCTGATTTTTGCAGTTTTGGCAGATTTTTTTCAGAGTATGATCTTTGCAGGAAGGGCATTTTTTTAATTTCACTTCAACCCCATCAGATATTCCTTCAGATTCGGATGCAAGGAAACACCGAAACATTTCTCAATCTTGTCGGGAGAGATCCATTTTGAGTCCTCGTATTCTTCGCTCAACTTTTTCTTTCCTCCGGAGATTTCACACAAATAATACACCGACAGAAGCCCGTTTTTCTCGGAATAGGTTTTTACGAAAACAGAACCCAAAATTTCAATTGCGAGCCCTGTTTTCCCCCTTATCTTTCTCTTTAATTCCATTTCAATATCGTCGCCATAATTTATCTTTGTTCCGGGAAAGCACCATGTCAATCCGGTTATATGCGAAGGCTTTTTTCTTTTTACTATAAGAATTTTTTTTGAAGCCGTGTCAAATAAAATTCCGAGGGCTATGTTCAGCGGCGCCTTTCTTTCAGAAAGCTGAATCATCTCTGCCATACCGACAATAATCCTCTTCTTTATTTAAGCTTTGTGATATTCTGTTGCCATGGAAAAATGAAAGCATTTTTTGTCACTTAATGCTGAATTCAACCCGATTTTCTTTTGCCTTTTTTTCAATCTTTTCAACCGCTTCCCTCATTTTTCTGTCCGCTTTTTTGAAATCTGTAGATTCCGTTTTTACGGAATATTTTCCCGCTGCGAGGTATTTTATTTCAGCGTCGCTGTCCGAGAAGACGGATTTTATGAGATTTATTCCGTCAGGCAATTCCGTCTTTAAAAAAATTTCCTTTTTTATGACCGCTTTTTTTTGTTTTTGCGCGGTTAAAATTTCAAGAATTTTTTCCGCCCCGGTTTTTCCAACGAGTTTTTCAAGCTTATTCGGGTTCTCTTTTATTTCTCCAAGAAAATCGTAAACGCTGCTTTCTTTTTTTATTTTTTCGATTATTTCCTCTGATTTTTCGCCGAGAATCTTTCTCAGGATGCTGAAAAAAGCCATTTCCTGCTGGTATTTCTCCATGACTTCCTTTCTTTCTTTTGAAGAGACCCTCCTCAAAGACAATTCCGCGTTTCCGCTGCCCGAAACTCTCAATACCTTGCAAACAATTTTCTTTTTCGGAACAACATAATCCCTGAGATTTCGTATTCTCCCCGGAGCAATCTCCGACGTAGTTATGCTTCCGTCCACTTCCTTTCCCTCGAAAAATATTTTCACAAACACTATCGTGTTTTCTATTCTTTCAACAGAGCACAAAACAATGTCTCCTTCTTCCAAAGCCATAAATTTTATAGAGAAAAAAGCTTTTTAATACTAACGATTCACCGGGTTTGTTTAGAAGGTCCCGATTCTTCTTGACTTATTAAACAGAATATTTTTTCATCCCGCCAACTCGTGCCCTGATTTATTATTAATATAAAAATTACTTAAATCAAAGCACTCACCCACTCCAGACAAAAACTTATGTTAGCATAAAATCGCGGATTTATCGTTATCATCCTTTGTCATCGCGAGAGAAGCGAGCCGATTTTTCATTGTAAATTTAAACAAAATCCATTTATTGAACAAAATCAAATCACTCCGAATGCGCTCTTAATATTCTCAGCTGCGAAAATATCCTGTCTTTTTCCCTCATTGCCCTTTTATCCTGCCTGTTCTTTTCAAAATGTTTCATAACTTTATTGAGCTTTCCCTCGATGTTTTTCAAATCAGGGTTTACGTATTTGTTTTTTTCCTTTAAAATTCTGGATATCTTTTTCCCGTGCTCTTTAGGATGTATCCCCTGTTTTCTGAGGGCTTCGCCTATTTTTTCAGACGTTATTCCCGTTTCAGCAAGTTCCAAGACGCGCTTTTCAAACTCCGATCCGGAAAGTTTTTTTGAGATGATTTTTCCTTCGCTTTCCGAGGGCGCTTTCTTTTTTTCAGTTTTTTTTCTTGCCATTTTTTTAATTGCCGTTTTTGATTTTTAAATCTATTGATTGATTTTTTGGAGATATTTATTTCGGTCTAAAAATCCATTTTTTTATCCAAATAATTTGTTCCCACCCGCCCATCCCATAATGAGCGAATAAAAAATAATTTTCAAACTGAATTTTCTTGCAAAGTCGTTCGCCGTCCGCCCTATTCGCGTCCTGACTTTGCCATTGATAAAATAAAATTTGTCAAAGTCAAAACTCTTGCCATCCGACACCTTTGGCGCCGGCAAAAAAGATTCCGACCAATTGATATAAAATTAATTAAATTAAAATACCCATCCCGCAAAATAATATTAATTCTAAAACCCGACGCCATAATTGATGAGAATAATTCCCAAATCAACGGATAAAATCGCAACTGAATCCGGAGAGTTAACATTTTTTCAGATGACTTTCGCGAATTTTCTTATATCCTAAGCGGTTATTTTCTTCCATCCCCTTCCGCAAACAAATTGAAAAATATTTAAATGCGGAAAAATTGGCTTTATAATATAATTGTCTAAAATTGAGGATAAATGGGGAAAACGATTGGGGTGATGAGTTTGAAGGGAGGAGTCGGAAAGACGTCAAGCGTCGTGGCTCTCGGCGACGCAATTTCTGAATTGGGAAAAAAAGCGCTTTTAATCGACGGAAACCTCTCCGCGCCGAATCTCGGCCTGCATTTGAATCTTCTCGGGTTTCCGACGCTGCACCACGTTCTTGCGAGAAGGGCGAACATTCGCGATTCTATTCACAAAATGGAAAATTTCGACATTATTCCGTCGTCGATTCTTTACAGCTCGAAATTGAATCCCTTGGAATTAAGGGACAGAATAAGCCCGCTTAAAAAAAGATATGATGCGATAATAATTGATTCTTCTCCGGCGCTGAACGAGGAGACGCTTGCGGTAATGCTTGCCTCCGACGGAGTTATCGTCGTGACAACCCCCGACATTCCTTCTTTGAGCATGGCAATGAAAGCAGTGAGAATGGCGAGGCAAAGAGACATCTTGGTAATCGGATTGATATTGAACAAAGTGCATGACAAATATTTTGATTTGTCAATTGAAGAAATAGAAGACACTCTCGGCGTTCCAGTGCTGGCGGTAATCCCATATGACACGGACATTCAAAAATCGCTTTACGAGTTCATGCCCTTGACACAATACAATCCGAATTCAAACGCAAGCACGGAATATAAAAAACTCGCCGGCGTTTTAATCGGAGAAAAATACCGTCCGTCCGGATTCAGGGAATTTTTTAAAACCTCTCCAAAGAAGGAAGAAATCAACAGAGAGATTTATTATCATAGGGTTTTTGGATGAATTCATTCAAAACTTTGGATTATCTTCTTTCAATTTTTTTTCATAGCCCCGCCCGGATTCAAAGCAGAACCGTCCAGCGGGGTTCTGCACCTCCAGCAACCGCAAACAATCATGGGGTTTTAGCAAACCCAAACATTCTTTCAGAATGTTATAGCCCCGCCCGGATTCGAACCGGGGTCACAGCCTTTCCATATTTCAAACAAATTTCAAAGGGCCGTATCCTTGACCGCTAGACTACGGGGCTTTTAGATAAAATGAGATAACAGTTTATAAGAATTTTGAATTTTTTAAATTCAGTTAATTTGCGACAACCTTGTTATTTTTCAATTTTTTTGCAAGCATTCCGCTCATCTTCCCAAGCCGATTTTAATCAAAACCGCCCCTGTTCACATTTACGGCATTGTTTGGAGATTAATATTTTTCAATCAACAGGAATTAGCGGAGCGGCTTTTATAGGATATTTTATCATAAAATTTCTCTGCCAGTCAAAAGAAAGCAAAAGATAAGTTGCCTGTTGAACAGTAAAGCGAGGTTAACTCCGACAAATTCGATTAACGGTTATAGCGGGATTTGCACATTAACTTTTTTCAGATAATTCAAAATGATTGCCATTCCTGCTACGTCTCAAAAAACAATTTTGATCTTCAACCGCGTTTTAAAGTATTAATTCTATTTTCTGCATTGGAAATATTTAAATATAATGCTCCGATAAAATAACATGGCGTTTGGAAGATTTTTTTGGTTTTTGATTTGCCTTGCGTTCGGAGGATATCTCATCAATTATTCGCTGCAATTTTATCCCATAGACGAAGTTTTTTCCGGAATGAACAAATACGCAATCCTCATCGCCGGAGCGCTTCTAATCCTCGGCGGAATTAACCGCCTTCTTGCGAGAAAACACGGCAATTCTGAATAAGGTTTATATATATAATTTCCATCTTTTTATGATGAAAAAAAGGGGGAGAAGAGTTTATTTTTCCGGAGAAAGTCCGCTTAAAAAAAACCGCGGACAACTCACTATTTTTATAATAATTGCGATTGCAATCGTTTCAGCAGCA
The DNA here is from genome assembly GCA_016204145.1 of Candidatus Pacearchaeota archaeon. Lineage (GTDB taxonomy): Archaea > Nanobdellota > Nanobdellia > Pacearchaeales > GW2011-AR1 > JACQLK01. The sequence goes on from JACQLK010000022.1 coordinate 17,549, forward strand.
GTGTTATTTTTTGCATTAAGGGAAAACATTTTCAACGCAATAATCGTTCCGAAAGACCTGCAGCCGGTTTACAACACATTTTTAAGTTGCATACAAGACAGCGCTTCCGTCGGAATAAACGTTCTCGGTTCGCAAGGCGGCTACATTCAGTTGCCGGAATTTTCTCCTGGAAGCTCTCACACTCCTTTTTCATCGCAATTGAATTTTTTGGGAAATCCGATTCCTTATTGGCATTATGTTTCCGGAAACAATATTGAAAGGACGCAAATTCCTTCCAAAACAATAATGCAGAATCAGCTCGGGGAATTTCTTGACAGCAGAATCAGGGGATGCCGATTTGACGAATATTATGACGAGGGCTTTCAAATTTTCGTAGGGGAGCCGAAGACAAGCGTGACAATAATGGACGACAGCGTAGAATTTTCTGTTGACGCGGAAATGTCAATAAGCAGAGAAGATGAAACTGCGCTCGTAAAAAATCACAAGGTGACGATTGATTCGGAAATCGGAAACCTGTACGACTCCGCGGTTAAAATTTACGAGTACGAGCAGGACAATTTATTCCTTGAAAATTACGGAGTTGACGTTTTGCGGCTGTACGCTCCGGTCGACGGAGTTGAATTGAAATGCTCTCCTTTGGTTTGGAACGCAAACGACGTTTTTGAAAAACTGAAAGAAGCGATAGAGTCAAACACTCTTGCAATAAAAACAAAAAGCGGATTGCTCTCTGCAAATGCGGGCGACAAATATTTCTTCCCGGGAATTTCCGTTCCGCACGACGTGAGATTTTTGAATTCAAGAAATTGGTCGAGCGCGTTCGAAGTGAGTCCTTCAGAGGGAGCAATTCTTTTGTCGACTCCGGTCGGAACCCAGCCCGGTTTAGGAGCATTGGGATTTTGCTATGTTCCGTATCATTTTGTTTACAGCATGAAATATCCGGTTCTCGTGCAGATTTCAGGGAAAAAAGAAACATTCCAGTTTCCCGTTGCAGTAGTCATTCAAGGAAATGTTCCAAGAAAGGCGATGGAAAATTCCACCGCGATTCAGGTGGATATTCCGGAATTGTGCAGCCAGAAAAACACTTTGGCAGAGGTTTCTGTTTTTGACGAGAATTTGAATCCGATAAACGCAAATGTTTCCTACTCGTGCGCCGGAACCGAATGCAGGATAGGAGAAACGTCGTCGGGAAAAGTTTCCGCAATGTTCCCGCAATGCGTCAACGGATTTGTTATTGCAACAGCGGATGGATTTGAAGAGACGAAACAGCTTTATTCCGTCGTTGAAAACGCAAACGTTAATATTTTCATGAATCAAATTTACGATAAGAACGTAAATTTGAAAATCGACGGAAAGGATTACGAAGGGCAGGCGACGATAACCTTTGCCTCTGAAGAGGGAAATTCAAGAACCGTCGTTTATCCGGAGCGAAAAACAGTCAAACTCTCGGAAGGGCAATACGAAGTTCAGGTTTATGTTTACAGGAATTCTTCGCTGACAATAGGCGCGAAAACCGTCGAGGAATGCGTCGACGTTCCTCAAACGGGAGTCGGCGGATTTTTCGGATTCAACAGGGAGAAATGCTTCAAGATTGACTTTCCGGCGGAGGTTGTTTCAAACGCGCTTGCCGGAGGAGGGAGTCAGAATTATTACGTTTTGGAATCAGAGCTTAAAAATTCAAACATCATTGAAATAAACGTAGACGGATTGCCTTTGCCGACGTCGATAGATCAGTTGCAACAAAATTATATTTTGCTTGAGGACAAGGGGTTGAAAATAAATTTCAGATAAAATGATAAGATGAAAATTTTTAATTTTGCATGGATTTTTTTATTTGTAATAATCTTCGCGGGATTTGCAAGCGCGGATTATTTTCTTTCAAGTCCTCAAATCACAATGCCCGGAAGCGCGTTCAATTACGGCGGAAATCTTCCTCTCGGTCCGGCGTTCAATTCAAATTCATGCGGCGCGGGGCAGGATTTCATAATTCAAGTCGCGCCGTTCGGATGTTCTCCAAGCGTTGTGAGAAGCGATTTGCTTGAAGAGCAGAATGTTCCCGTTTTCTGCCAATTGATGGCGACAAAGTTAAATCCCTTGATTAACGTGCAGTCGATTGATTCAATTTCTTTCACAGGAAATTATCCCAATGAAGTTGCAGGAATAGGATTTAATCCGGCAAGAGCGGCATTGAGTTCAGCAGGACAGACATTTTTGAATTCTCCCGTGACAAACAACATCGGCTATGCCGTGATTGTCTTGAAACAGCAGCAAAACGAATCGTCAATGCCCGAATTTGTTTCAGGAAACCTCACGGCAAACATAAGATACAACATACAAAACGCGTTCGGCGTCGGAGCGGCGAATTATTTTGTTCCGGAATTGACAGAGGAAGAATGGGCGCAGAGATACGCGCAATACGGTTTCATGAACGGAAGGGGTTTTGTGAAAGCGGACAACGTAAACGCGGACAGCGCGACAATTTCGCTTTATCTCGACAAAACAAATCGTCTTTCAACATTTAATTTGAGAAAAGGGGAAACATCCGGAGACGCTTATCTTCCCGGATTTTATTGCGCCGCTTCGCTGAATGTGAGATTGGAAGGGGTTGAAAATCCCAATACAAGAGCGAGAATTGAAATCAACGGGGAAATAATTCAGGCGGGAGTCGGAGAGAGATTTCTTAATAATGCGTGCGTTGTTTCATCACCGCCGCAAAAAAGAGGAATGAGCGAGAGCGTTGATATCTCTTGCAGAACAGACAGCGGAAACGAAAGAATCAATTTGATTATCGCGCCGAGGATAAAATTAAACGTCGATAATACCGAGAAGGCGTTCGGCGTCGGAGATTACATCGGAGAGGCGGCTGACAAAAAAAGCATTTATCTCGGATACATCGGAACAAAAGGCGACAGCAGAGACAAAAAGGACTTGTTTGTTTATTTTATTTCAATGCCGCAGAGAAAAGACAAATTGTCAAACGATGAAATTTCCAGAACAAATACAATTGTAAATTTGATAAGATACAATAAAATCACGACGATTGGCGTCATAGATGTTCCGCTTAACGCTTTCAAGAATTTTGCAGGAGCGTCAAATCTTGTTTATGAATTTTTCAAGGGGAACGAGTTTGTTTATCTTACTTCCTCGGAAAACGAGTTTTCCTTTGGCGGAAAAAAAATAAAACTCGTTGATTTCGTCGACGGGCAGGATATTAATTTCCCGGACGCGCAAACATCCGAGAACTACAAAAAAGCGATGAGCGATTACAGGGAAATAATAAACAAATATCCCGGCGAGAAAGAGCCGAACAGCCAGGAGGCGTTTGGCAAACTTGCTTTAATCGAGGCGATAAAACTTGCAAGTTCTGTTGAGCAGAAGAAAACATTGAGAGAATTGTGCGACGAATTCAGCCAAAAATATCCCGACGCAAAAGCAGAAGCTGTTAATCATTGCGACTCTGTGAGAATTTCAAGTTCGGAATCCGCGACGCGCAAATTGCTCATCAACGGAAACGTAAAAGAAATTTCTTTTGACGGAATTTATCAGCCGTCTTTGGAAGAGTACAGCGCGGAGGTAAAAGTCACTTATCCCGACGGAAGAACCTCGGATATTTTCACGCTGACAAAAGACCAGACAATTATCCTAAATGAAACCAAAAACGAGTACGTTCAGCTTGTTTCATTGAGCGACAATTACGCGACAATTCAAATAAATCTTGTTCCGACGACAATAAGCGAGGCGTATACCGCTCCTTTTATCGCAAGCGTTAAAAACATCAACAAGGGAATTCAGGAAACGTTCGGAAGCGGCTACACGTTTACTCTTACGCAGATTAACCTGAAAAAGGTCGCGAAGGTTTCAATAATTCCCAACATAAAAAATTCCGGGACAACCGGGAATTTCAGCTTTACGGTAGGGATTGAAAAAAGAGCGATACAACTTACCCCTGATCAAATTAGAGAGAGAATCCAATCGCTTAACGAATCAATTTCAGAATGGCAGGGAACTTCGGAGAAAGTCGGACAGGTTGTCAAAGGGTTTAATGCCGCATGCCTTGCCGTCGGAACCGCAATCACAGTGAAAAATCTTTTCCAAGGATTTGACGGAAAGGCGATTGCAAGACAAGAGGTAATGAGAAGCCCCGGGGGATGGATTGATTCCTGCACGCAAAAAGTAAATGAAAAACAATTCAGCACCGTTGATTCTTGTTTGCTGAAATATTCAGACGATATCGAAAAGGACGTGGGAATTGTCGAGGGAATAATAAAAAATCAAAAGCCGATAACAAATGAAAATGCGAATATTCGTTTAGCGGAAATAAGAAATTCGCTCGGAGATAAAATAGAAAATCCCAATAAAAAAGGAGAATTCATCGAGCTTTCGGAGAATTCCGACGCGGGAGAGGCGTTTACAAACGAGGGAATAAAAAACGGAAGAATCACTTTGAGTCAGGCAAGGGATTTGGAGCGCCTTAATTCGGAGTTGAATTCCGCAGCGAGCCAGCAGGATAAAGAACTTGCGCAAAGAAAAATTTATTCAATTCTTTCGCAGATAAAAGCGAATTCAGAACAGCTTTCGTTGTACAATTCAATTCAGAGCGAATTAAATAAAGCAAACATCGGGGAGATAGGCGTTGTCGCTTACGGCGGAAAAAACGCGATTGAAGGAAGTTATACCGGCGGGATAATAAAAGGAGACAAAATAATCGGCGCGGGAATTTCCGACGGCAAAGATTATCCCGCGCAAGTTGTTGTTTACAACAACAAAAAATATCTTTTGACATTGCAGGGCGCGGGTTCTTCTTATGCCATAAACAAGGTTTATCAATACGACGGAGCCGATTCAAATAGAATTTATATCAAGCCGGTTGAGCCGGGGGAAGAAAATACAATAAGGGGCGCGTTTTCAAAATTCACAAGATACGATTTAGGATCTTATCAAAATAATTTCATAAATCCAAGAGTAAGATATTTTGAAACAGAGCCGTACAAAGGACTGCCCGCAATTGTTCCTTTTGATACGAAAGCCGGATGGTATGTCGCGACAAAGCAAATCGTCGGCGGGCTTGCGGGAAGCGTTTCAGGGCAGGGAGGAATACGGGCTTATGATGATTCCGGACGACTGACAAGTTTTTATTTGTGCAACGTCGGACAAAACGGAAGGGAAGAGTTCAATTCAAATCTCGGCGACGACGTTTGCAGAAGTTTTAATCCGGGTGTTTCGCAACTTCAGGGAACTTTCCAGGGTTTGAGCGAGAGCGACACAAATCGGATAATGTCCCGTGCTGTGCAGGCGGTGCAGGAAGCATCGACGCAATACAAACCGAGTTTGAGCGCGAGCGGGACGGTAAAAGTGCTGAATGAATTCATTCCCGTCGGGGAGCCGTCGATAAACACGCCGGACATTCAATGCCAGGATTTTATGTCTCCGAAAGAATGCAATATTTTATTCAATGTTTGCGATCCTGTTGTTTGTCCCGCGAGCAGATGCAATCTCGGCGGAGCATATAATGTTCCGGATGTAATTCAGTCGGGAATAATCGGAAGCGTTGCATTATGTTTGCCAAATGCGAGAGAAAACATCGCGGTCCCAATTTGTCTTTCAGGAGTGAAGGCGGGAATAGACAGTTTTGTTTCCGTGGAGAAAAATTATCGGGATTGTTTGCAGACAAATCTCGACACGGGGAAGACGGTGGGAATTTGCGACCAGATACACAGCGTTTATCTCTGCGATTTCTTTTGGAGTCAGGCGCAGCCGATGGCGAAAGTAATTGTTCCAAAAATATTTGAAAAAATTCTCGGGCAAACGGGAAGGGGCGGCGGAGAATATTTGGGAGTTGCAAGCGCATGGGAAAATGCGGGAAGGTCGATTGATTACATGACGCAATATTACGGCGCGGCGTCGTTCGAGGCGTTCAGGACGGGAATAATAAAAGAAGTCGGAAACGCTGTTTGCAGAAATTTTGTATCTGCGGCTTATCCTTCGAACATGAAATTTTTTGATTCATTGATAGAACCACAGTCGCCGCCGCAATATACCGCGTGGTTTTCAGAGCAGGCATACGCGACGTCGACAAATCCTCCGACTTCAAGATATAAAGTATTTTATCATATTTACGCGGGAGAAAACACAGGACAGGCGGGAAAAAATGCCGGAGCGTTTTACAGCGTTTATTTGAAATCGCCGAGCGGAAGTTCGTTTTACCAGTATTCTCCGACGCTGAATGTCGCCTCGGGATTTATTTCTCCGGCGGACTATGCGTCAGAGACAAAGGATTTCACAGCTCCTTCGGGATACAAGGAACTTTGCATAAACGTGAACGGACAGGAGAATTGCGGATTCAATCAGGTCTCAACCGACTTTGGACTGAAATATCTTCAGGACTCGTATGCGCAGAGCCAAATAAATCAGACGAGCATTCAATCGGAAAAGGATTGCGTTTCGGGAACTCCGTTTAATTTGTATTCCCTTGCAAATCCAAACATTCAGGAAGGAGCGACTCAATTTGTAGACCCTGCAATTTACAATCAGCAAATCGTCCGCGTTTGCTCTACCGAGAATCCCGGGAAAGGAACCGATCCGCATTCGGGAACAGAGAACAGCAGATGGATTCCCGTCGGAAATTGCGAGCCAACGGGAAAGTTGAAATGTTATCTCGATACAAAGAGCATCGGCAGCGCGATACAAGGCGCGGGCTTGAGGAACGAAACGCTTCAAGAACTTTCGAGATATTATTCAACGCAATTGCAAAATCAGACGCAGTTTGATTTCAATTCCGAATTGGAAAAAATAATCAAACTTGACAACAGCGGAAAAATAAGCCACATCACTCCGAGTTTGATTTCAAAAGCTATTCTCAACTTTCAGAAAGCAAAGTTCCTTTTGCTCAGGGGAAACGCCTACGGAGAAATTGCAAAGGGATTGTTTGAGAAATTGAAATTGACCACAACGCCGAGCGGAACGACGGCAGCAGAAGGAGTTATTTGCACGCCTGCTCCAGGAATAACTACAACAACTCCTTCAACGTCGGGAACGGGAATATTTAACATTCAAAACATTGCATACGAATATCCGGTTTTAACTTTAAATAATCCCGGGTTTTTCGGAGGAAAAGATTATTATTTCAAATATTCAAATCAAAACAAAAATTGGGATTGGTATTGGTCAAATGACAACTCGCAATGGACTGTCGTTGACAGTGATAATCTGCCCGAAAGAGGAAGCACATTAAGAGGGTTGGATGTAGACCTTATTGTAAATTTAAGGGGAGTTTCTTATGATGATGGAGTTGTAAATATAATTTCCACTGCGAAGAGTTTGCAAAACGATTTGTCAACGGAAAATGTCAAATTTTCAAACAGTGACAATTTATTCACGGTTTCCCAGAAAGAAAGCGGATTGCCAAGCAGCATTTATCTGAAATATGAAAATAGCAAATGGTTTTGGACATACAGTTCAACACAAAACGACTTGATTGATTTGTCCGACTTCACAAATTCCAAACTTAGCGTTGTGACAAATTACAACAAGCAAATATTTGCAAGCATTGCTGGAAAAAGTTATGAGGAAGGAGTCAAGATGATTTTCAGCATTGATGTCAAGGAGAAAATTATTTCAACAACCAGTGAAAGTTTGCCGAGCAATTCTGAACTGTCGAAAATTCCGGACAGCGGAGTTATTTGCACGCCTGTTCCAGGAACAACTACAACAACTCCTTCAACTTCGGGAACGGGAACATTCAATATTCAAAATATTGCATATGAATATCCGATTTTAACTTTAAACAATCCCGGATTTTTTGGAGGACTGACGCAAAAAACATATTACTTCAAATATTCAAATCAGAACAACAACTGGGCGTGGTATTGGTCAAATGACAATTCGCAATGGACTTCTGTTGACAGCAGTAATTTACCGACGAGAGCCAGCAATTTAAGAGGATTGGATACGGATCTTATCACAAACTTAAGGGGGGTTTCTTACGAGGACGGAGTTGCACAAATAATTTCAACGGCAAACAGTTTGCAAAATGATTTGTCAACAGAAAATGTCAAATTTTCATATAGTGATAATTTATTTACAATTAATCAAAAAGAAGGCGGACTACCAAACAGCATTTATCTGAAATATGAAAACAGCAAATGGTTCTGGACATACAGTTCAACGCAAAACGACTGGATTGATTTGTCAGATTTCGCGAATTCAAAATTGAGCGTCGTGACAAATTATAACAAACAAATATTTGCAAGCATTGCCGGAAAGAATTTTAGAGACGGAGTAAAAATTATTTTCAGCATTGACGTAAAACAAAAAATAGTTGGAGCTAGCGGCGCTTCTGGAAGTCAGAAGTTAAGCAACTTGAATCTCGGAACTTGCACAACACGACAAGAATGCCAGAAAGCAATCGGCAACGGAATAATAAAAATCGCAAGAGATGTAAAAAACGCGGCGAACATTCCCGATATTGATTCAACAATAAAAGCAGAAGGAGTCGCGGAAAATTTTGAATGTCTTGTACTGCAAATAGCAATGCAGGAAAGTTCGCTGCAGCATTGCCAAAATATTCAGCAAAATTTGGACCCTGTTTACTGCGACGGAGCCAAGGACAAAGTAAAAACGTTGAGCACTGCAAATGAAAATAGTTTTGGGGTTATGCAAATTAACACAAATGTTCATGCGGTTCCCGCGCAATATTTTGAAGAAGGGGTTTATTATGCTTCTTATAATATTTTTATTAAAAGCTATCTTGCCTATGGGCAGGAAGGAATGGCATTTAGACCGACTGGGACGACTTATTCAGGATGGAAAGCCGCGATAAGAAGTTACAATGGATGGGGTTACGGCGGAGATAATAATTATGTTGAAAAAATAACAACAGATAGAAAACTTGAAATTCAGCAAATGTTTTCAGACGTTTGCGGCGGCTCAAATGTTGCGCCGATAAAAACTTTCCCGCAAGTTCCCGCGCCTTGGAGCGTTCAATCCGCGCTTGATTCCATTCAAACAAAGACGGGAAAATATTCAAATAATAAAGAATTCATAGACCAATTGTATCAGGACGGGATTTTGACGCAACCGGAATATATTGAAATCAGCGGCGACGGGTTTTTTAATCTGGAGGAGGACATGAATTACGTGAAAAATATTTTGCAGAATAAGTTGGTTGAGCAGAGGAAAGGAACTTAAGTGCGGATATTTTGGAACTAGAATGCGCGGTTTTTTCATATTGTTGAGTTTTGCCCGCCAACTGATAAATAAATTTAACTAATAATTAAATTCAAAATAGATTTATCCCGGTTTTTATCAAAGGGCATTAACGGAACTGAGTTCATAAAAAGTTATTATTTTAAAAATTGGACAAATTTACGCAGATATTTTAAGAAGAATTATTGGCTTTTGTAACCCAAATATTTTTTTGCTTCTTCTTCGCTTAGGAATTTCAATCTTTTGATTTTGTTTTGTTTTTTATCTCTGTCAACGAACGAGGCATTGCCTGTTTTATTGTCAATTATTAATTTGGTTCTTGTATCAATAAGAACAACGGGCAGATATTTTGGAGAGTTGCTTCCTGTTTCTGGCGTTGAAATCGGTTCAACTACTTCCGCTGCCGGAAATACAAAATAAAAATGATTATCTCCTGGAAGCTGCATCCTATTGTCCCTGAAAAGCTCGTTCAAATCATAACTTTTGCGAACCTCTTTTCCGAGGCCTAGAACGCTTGTTTTTTCTTTGGATTCCGGTTCCGGAAGGTCTAATTTATTTTTTAAAGTGATTTTTGCCTCTTGATTTTTTTCTGCAGCAGGAACAAGAAAGTATAATCCTTCTTTATCGCCTCTTTGTTCGTTGGATTTTACCGAGGGAACTTGTTTGCACGAGGGATCTATCTCCATTCTGGAATGGTCTCTTCTATAAAATCCGTGTTCTATCTCGCCCTTTTTTGACGGAAATCCCAAGTGATACAATCCAATGTCTTCAATGCTTATGCTTTCAACAGAATAAGTTTTGCAGTTTTTTTCAACAGCGTCATTGCCGATTTCAACTCCGGGAGTTGCGCCTCTGAAATAATTTGCGCAGCCCGATGCGCCAAGAGCAAGCACTCCGGCAGCAACCAAAGACACCAAGCCGTTCCTTGTTTTATTCATGAAAAATGAGAAGAAATATTATTTATAAATCTTTATATTTTGTAGTAATTATGAAGTTATGACAAAGCGAGACAACCTACGGTTTTCTTCGCTTAACTTTCCCTTGAAAAACCAAAATTCATTCTTATCAAGCGATTACGCATACGCATCGCGAGGCGCGGAAAAGAAAACCCCTTCCTTAAAATACTTGCGGTTTTCTTTAACTTACAACCCCGCTCGTTTTAAATTTCACAAACTCATTCCTTCGCAGAAATCTCTCAAAGGAAAGCAAAATTTAACAGCAAACAAATTTCTTTCCCACCCGCCCGCCCTAGAAAACAAATGTTAACCGACGACAAACTCTATTAATGCTTATAATTGGAATTTACATTAACATTTTTCAGAGAATTTTCACGCAAAATTATTTGCTTTGATACGATGACTCGAATTAAAAATTCTTGTTCCGCATTTTTTCACTTCGCTCAAAAATGCGGGTAGAAGGGATCGAACCTTCGCAAGCACTAAGCTACTGGAGCCTTAATCCAGCCCGTTTGACCACTCCGGCATACCCGCATGAGGAGAACCACGATTCTCCTTACACTAACTTCTCCTTTCAAAAAAGAAGCAACGTGTAGAATATTTAAACTTTCAGTTTTGCACTCGCTGCCGTTCGCGGAATTGATGCTGTTTCATATCGGGCTTCGCCACGATATTCCACTTAAATTATTTTAATGCATAAAAAATCTTTATTGACGATTAATAGTTGATTGAGTTGATAAAGTTCGGTTTGACAGTTAACCTTTGATTTTTTGATGGATAATTTATTTTTAGAAATGTTTGGGATTATTCTTTAAAAATATTATTACAAAAACATTCAGAATCACTTCGCTCTCGCCTGAAGCTCTTTTTCCTTTTGTTTTATTTTTTCTTCGAGTTTTAATTTTTCAATCAATTCTTTGTAACGGTTTCTTATTGTGACTTCCGTTATTCCGGCGATGTCAGCGACTTCCCTTTGGGTTTTTTTCTCGTCGTTCATCAATGCCGCGACGTACAAAGCGGCGGCGGAAATTCCCGCAGGGCCTCTTCCAGAAGTCAATTCAACGTCTTCCGCATTTTTCAAAATTTTCAGCGCGTCATTTTGCGTTTTCGGCGACAATTTTAAAACAGAGGAAAATCTCGCAATGTAATCCTTCGGAGAAGATTGTTTTACTTTTATCCCGAGTTTTCTTATTATAAATCTGTAAGTTCTTCCGATCTCTTTTCTTTCAACGTCTGAAGCGGTTGCCATTTCGTCGAGAGTTCTTGGAATATTGTAACTTCTGCATGCGGTGTACAAGCACGCGGCGATTACCGACTCCATGCTCCTCCCCCTGACCAAACCTCTTTGAAGAACATAATTGTAAACGCGCGCCGCCTCGTCTCTCACGACGTTCGGAAGATTCAAATAAGACGCGATGACTCTCAATTCCGCCATTGCAAGACGGAGATTTCTCTCAATGCTTGTTGAAACACGCTCCTGCCATTTTTTCAGGCGGAGGAATTTTCTTGTTTGTCCCGCTTCCAATTTGTAAATATCAGAGATTTCACCGACGTTTGTTGTAAGACCTTTGTCGAATTTTTGTATGCTTATCGGGGCGCCTCCGCGGCCTTTTTTTTCCGACTTGTCGAATTTTCCCGCCAAATCCACGCCGGTATCGACCATCTTCTCCTCGACGACGAGACCGCAGTCGTTGCAAATAATCTCTCCAAGATTTGCGTCATAAGTCAAATTTGCGCTTCCGCATTCGGGACATTTTTTTACAAAGGCCATGTTGAGAATTGATGAGTTTAACGTGGGTTTATAAACTTTTTGCCTTTATAAAGTTTACTCTTTGTGTAGTTTTGTAAAAGTGATAAATCGCCGCCTATTTTAATTTTGTCAAAACCGCTTCGCAATTCTTTTAAACGGCTCTTCTCTTTCTTTTCTGTCTCCATAGCTCAGCGGCAGAGCGCGGCTCTCATGAGGCCGAGGTCGGGAGGTCAGCACTCCCTGGAGACATTTTTTATTTGTCACAACTCCGGCAAATTTTATTTCTCCCCCTCCAAAAAAATCTCCCCGTAGCAATTCCGCTCGTTTTGGATTTCACAAATTCATCCTTCCGCAGAAATCTCTTAAAGGAAAGCAAAATTTAACAACAAACAAATTTCTTTCCCATCCAACCAACAAAAACCAATTTTAACAGATAACACTTCCATTAGAATTTATGATTGGGGTTTTGCATTAACATCTTTCAAATAGTTTCTGCTGGGCGATTATCTACTAATAGAACAAATTAATCCTTTCGTGCTTCGACATTGAAATTGATACAAATCTTTACCCAAATCAAGACACTCTGCTCGCGCAGCCCCGCGTTTATGGATTATACGCGAAATCGCCCGTCCGCCAAAGAAAACCGAGGTTAATTCTAAAGCCCTATAAAATAGTTTTTCATATTAACATTTTTTTCAGATAATTCTTGCAATTTTTTCGTCAGTTCAGGAATATTCTGCAAAATATATCATTTAACAGACAAAACATTATAAATTAAAACAAGAAGTAATTTCATGGTTCTGTGGGTTGAAAGGAAAAGGCATGTCTCAATAATATTTTCCATTTTGCTTGCAATTGAAATTTTTTACGTTTCATCCCTTCCCGGTTCAAAAGCCACCGCAGCAATTCCCTTTGTTGCGGAGACGTATCATTTCAGCGTATTTTTTTTGCTTGGATTTTTTCTATTTTTTTCGATAAAAGGCGGCAAAAAGACATCGCCTTTTTATTTGGCGGCTGCCTTGATAATAACTTTGATTTACGCTTTTTCCGACGAATTTCACCAAAGTTTTGTTCCTTTCAGAAGTCCCGACCTATTTGATATTTTTCTCGATTTAATCGGAGCAAGCATTTCAATTTTAATTGCTGGATTTATCTCAAAGAAATCTATTCAATTAAACGGGGAAATCATCCAATAAAATTTAGTTATTTTTAATTTTCCCGCGTGAAATAAAACGCTCATTCAAACAATCTGATTTTATCGCCTTTTTTTCTTGGAATTATGTGAAAATGAACATGTTCTACAACCTGTCCCGCCGGAGAAAAATTATTGTTTACCACATTAAATCCCTCTGCCTGATTTTCCTTCATTAATTTTATCGATGTGTTTTTTATGCAATCAACAAGCTCTTGTCCAAACCTCGCCGGAATGTCGAGATATGTTTTAAAATGCTCTTTTGAAATAACCAAACTGTGTCCTTTTGTAATCGGATTTGCATCCGGAACGGAGAAAAAATTATGATTTTCGTAAATTTTTTTCGACGGAATTTTTCCGGAAGATATTTTACAAAAAACACAATCGTCTTTCATTGAAACAAAAAAGAAACATAATTTAAAAATTTATTTGAAGGATTTTCCGGCTTTCTCAAATTCAATTTCGCCGCCGACTAATCTTCTCACAACTTCATTTATATCCGCTATCTTCACTCTTATTTGTTTTGTTGTGTTTCTTTCCCGGATTGTTACATCCCGGTTTTTCGCGGAATCGCCGTCGACGGTTATGCAATACGGCGTTCCCGCCTCGTCGTTTCTGGCGTATCTTCTTCCTATTGAGCCGGATTCATCATATAAAATTTTCCACTCTCTGCTCAAATTTTCAAAAACATCAACTGCGATTTTTTCAAATTCTTCTTTTTTTACAATCGGGAAAACCGCGGCTTTTATCGGGGCCAACTTGGGTGAAATTCTCAAGACGACATTTTGCCTTTTCTCGTCATAGAAATAAGAATCAAATAAAAAAACCAAAAACGCGCGCTCAACCCCGATACTCGGCTCGCAAACGACATGCGGAAGAAATTTTTCCTTTGTCTCCTCGTCGAAAATTTTTAAATCCTTGCCGGAAAATTTTTCGTGCCGGCTTAAATCGTAGTCCTTTCTGTCGGCAATTCCTTCGAGTTCTTTCCATCCGAAAGGAAATTTATATTCCAAATCCCAGCAATCCGAGGAGTAATGCGCGAGCTCGTCTTTCTTGTGCTGGCGGATTCTGAAATTTTCGGGATTTGCGCCGAGCATTTTGAAAAATTTGAATTCCATCGCGAGCCAATATGCGTGCCAATCCTTCTTTATTATCCCTTTTTTCAAGGCGTCTTTTATTTTCATTTTTTCCGAATCGAAATTTTTTTCCTGCGCTTCCGCGGAATAAACAAGCAATTCCTCGTCGGGAATTTCATAATCGCATTTTGAATCCGGCTTTATGAAATATTCTATTTCCATTTGTTCAAATTCCCTGCTTCTGAAAAGAAAGTCCCTCGGCGCGATTTCGTTCCTGAACGCTTTTCCGAATTGCGCTATTCCGAATGGAAGTTTCATTCTTGCGTTTTCGTGAACGAGTTTGAAATCGGCAAAAATCAATTGCGCCGTCTCGGGACGGAGATACGCCTCTCCGCCTTCCCCGACATTTGTCTTGAACATCAAATTAAAATCCTTCACGGTTGAAACGTCAAAGTCGCCGCCGCAATTCAAACATTTGGCTTTTCCCAATTCGTTTCTGTCGACTTTTCCGGGCTTTTTGCATTTTTTGCAAACGACAAAAACATCCGAGAAATTATCAACATGTCCGCTTGCTTTCCAGACGCTCGGATTTGTGATGATGCTTCCGTCGATTCCGGTCATATCTTTTCTCGAGTAAACGTGATATTTCCACCACTCTCTTTTTATATTGTTTTTTAATTCAACTCCGAGGGGACCGAAATCCCAAAAACCGGAAAGTCCGCCGTAAATTTCTCCGGACGGATAAGCAAATCCCTTCCTCTTGCAAAAAACCGCCATTTCGTCTATCGAAATTTTTGTCGATTCCATTTTTTCACTTGTTTTTTTTGTTTCATCTATTTTAATTTTTGCAATTTCCTTTGCTTTTTTCTCGGCATCTTTTTTATTTTTTCCCAAATACGCGAGGGTTTTTGTTTTTACTTTTCCGCCAATTCTTTTGTTCTCATTCAGGTAATAATAATCTTTTCCCCTTATTTTTTTCTTTACGATAAAAGCCATTTTATTTTACAAATTCCACATCTTCCAAATTTTGGAATTCTTTGTCTCCTGTTAAAAATTTTATTCCCAAATCTTTCGCCTGAAAATAAGAGATGCAATCCGTCATTGATAATTTTTTCTTCTTATTTTTATGCCTGAATTCCATGGCCTTCTCTATAGTTTCTACGTCAAAATCTTTAACAAATTTATTATATTTATCAAGATATTTGCTGGCGGTTTCCACACCATAGTTTGAAATTAACCAATAAGCTAATTCGGTTAATATAAATTTATTAATGATTATTTGAGAATTAATGTAAAATTTGTAATTTTCATTGCCTTTAATAATCTCTATTATGGCATAAGTATCAAAAAGAAACATTTTAAAATTCACTATCCAACTCTTTATCAATCTCTTCCATAATTTCCCGTGTTGTTTTTTTTGTTTTTAATGTTCCAAACATTTCTCCAAGAACATTTTTTGTTTTTTCTTTATTCATCAAAATAGTCACTTCATCCCCCTCTTTAATTTCAGTTGTTTCAATAGTTTTTTGAGGCACAACTATCCCGAATGAATTTCCCCATTTTCTTAATTTTGTTTTTATTTCAATCATGTATAAACCGTATAAACATTTTTATTTAAATCTTTCTGTTAAGTAATTAGGCACTACGCGAGGATATTTAAGTTTTTTTGTTTATTGTGTTAATACATATATAATAAGTATTTTTCTAATATTACATACATTTATAATAGTTAATACATACATAGTAAGGATGGGAGGGACTCGTTTAGCAAAAGCCAGAATAGCGGAGCTTAAGAAAAGGATAGCTCATGCAGAGCAAAAGAAAAAAGAATTTTCAGATTATTTGCGCGGATTGAAACAAAAATATCATCGCGGCGAAATTTCATATTCGTCTTTCCTTGAACATTTTTATCAAAAGCGAAACGGGCTTAATCTGAAGGAGTGGCTTCTTCATTTTGACGACTATATCAAGGATTGCAAAAAGGAAATAAGAAAAGAGAGAATAAAACTCCTTGGGAACTATTCTGTGTTTGCATTTTTGTCTTTAGTTTTTATTTCAATTTTCTTCTTGGCTTTTTCCAATATGAACATCGGCTTCACGGGCTTTGCAATTCAGGAAGGAGAAAATATTTCCGCAAATCAATCGATTTCAGAAGAAATAAACGGAGAGGTTCAAAATGAAACGAGTCCTTCCCATCAGATTGGACAAGAACCTCTCCCGCCTTCTGAGAACATAACTGCAAACGAAAGTTCTATTTCAGGAAATTTCTCTTCGGGAAATTTAACAGAACAAAATGCGACAGAAATTAATCAAACGCAAATCAACGAAACGCAAAATATTTCCGCGGAAAACGAAACAATTCCGATTCAAAACATCACAAATCAAACGACTCAAAACATTGCAGAACAGAATATAACGCAACAAAACGTCTCAATCGTTGAAGATGCCACAATAAACACGACACAAGTAACTCCAAAAATAAAACTTGGCGAGAAAGTAAAATGGAAAAAAACAATTTCCAGTAATGAAATCGGAAACGCCACAATAATTCTCCCGAAAAATTCAGAAAACATAACAATAACAAAAATAAAAGAAAACAAAGAAGAAGACATAACTTCTTCAAGCTCCATAACGGGCGCGGTTGTCGGCGGTTCAAGAGAAAATTTCATTTTCCGACTTTTAAAAAACATTTTTGGAAGAATAACGGGAAGAATCGTTGATGAAATCGCGAGGCAAAATGTAAGCGTTGAGGTTGAGATTGAAATTGACGAGATTCAAGCAGAATATGAAGTTGAATATGAGACGCCCGCGCCTTATTCTATTGAAGAAGACATTGCTTTTGGGAAAAGAGTAAAAATTTTCGGTCCCGACGCGGTTCATTATGAAAACGTTCTCGCTTTCACGAATATTTCTGAAAATTTGAATTTGAAAAATCCAAGCAAGATAAAAATAAAATGGATTGAGCAAAATATTTACATAAATCCGGATTCTGTTCTTGACTCGGATGAAAACGGAATTTACGATTATGTCGAGTGGAATGTTCCGAGTTTGAGCGAGCAGACGTTTGAAATAATTGTAATCACGAAAGCCGAGCATCTTGATGAAAATTATAATTTTGTTTCCGACATTTATGAACAGGTTAAAGAACTGGATGGGATTTGGAGCGAAGAAATTCCAGATGCACATTATGTTCGCGTAACGTTTGAAAAAAATCTTACAAATGAAAATGATATAACAATTTATCCGCGAATTACAAGCGGAAATCCGACTATTGAGGTTTATGAGGAAAACGGAAATGATTTGGTTGCAGAATTTTCTTCGCTGAATGAAAACGAATACAATAAAGTTTTTTTGACGAATCTTATTTCTGAATCTCAAAATGTTTTCGATTTGAAAGTCGTTGGTGGAACAATTCAAATAGATTACATTGTTGACCCTGTAGAAGTCGGATTTTTTGACGATTTTGAAGGAACATTGGCAAAATGGGGAACGACGTCTTGGGTTGTGACTACAGCGCAATTTAAAAACGGCGCGCAGTCTCTGCAATCTGCAAACGGGCAGGAAGGAGACATCATCACAGACCCGTTTGACACATCCAACGCAACTTCAATCAATATAAGTTTTTGGTTCAGAGACAACAATTTGGATGCGGGCGATATAGATTTTTATTTTTTTAACGGCACAAGTTCCGCTTATGAGTTGCAGACAGAAACTCTTGAAACTGAAACGGCAGAAGATATTTGGACATTTAAAAGTTTCACAACTTCAAACAGCGAATTCTTCATAAGCAATTTCAGCGTAAGATTCAATGCTAATTTGGGAAACGGAGAAAATTTCTGGGTTGATGACTTTTCAGTAAACAAGACGACTGTCGTCGTGGATTCAACATCTCCAGATGTCACAATAAACGTTCCACAGAACACGACATATCATGTGCATTTTGATTTGCCATTTAATTTCAATGTTTCTTTAAATGAAGCTGGAAATGCATTATATTCCCTTGACAATGGTTTTACAAATATTACAATGAACACAACAGACAATTTGAATTTTAATGCGACTCTTCTGGATTTGACTGAAGGAAGTTACACTTTCCAAGTTTATGCAAACGATACTGCTGGAAATGCAAATTATTCGGAAAGTGTTGTTTTTGATTTAGTCATGGATAATATGCTTGTCAACGGAACAACCGTTGCTCCAGACGGAATGCCGACAAATACCACTTTTGTAATTATAGATGAATCTTCTTCAAATGTTGTTTACAATGAAACAAACGATACACACGAGACGTTGATTCCTTTGAACTCAACTTACACAATTGAAGTTCTTCCTTTGGAAATAGATTCCGTAGACAAAGTTGAATTTAATGACGTTAATTTTTCTGAAATAAATGATACTGTCACAAGCATTGTTAAAATAAATGAAAACGAAACTCTTGGAAATTTCAGTACTGTATTTTCCGTAAGACCGCAGTTTGAAACATTTGAAAACGGAACCTTATTTTTTACCGCGAAAGCGAACGCTTTGTTCAGATGCGGAGAGTGGAATTACACTATGGAATCTTGCCAGGGGAACTGGAGTTTGTTCATGAACGATTTGATTCCAGGAGAAGAATACAATTTCACATTTTCCGGAACAAGGGGTTACGGAATAATAAACATTACAAATGCGACACATCTTGACTCAAACAGGAGTTACATATCCGACATTTATGACTATGTAAAAGAATATGACGGCAATTGGTCTGAAATAATTCCCGACGGGCATTACGTTCGCGTCGTCTTTCAAGAAAATCTGACCTCGGGCAACGATATTACAATCGTGCCGAGAAATCTTTCCGGAGATGCGAGAGTTGAGGTTTATGAAAACGGGCAGGACGTTTTGCTTTCGGAATTTTATCCTTTGATTGAAGGAGAATTAAATCAAATTCTTCTTACAAATCTTACAGGAACGCAAGATGTATTTGACTTGCGTGTTTCGGGGAACGATGTTGAATTTGATTACATCGTCGACCCAAACATCACTGTCATTGATACTCAATCCAAAGACGTTGGGATAACTCCGATTAACAGCACCGCATTTGTAATAGTCTGGAATAATATCTCCTCTGATGTTGCTTCAAACGGTTCATTCTTTAAAATAATGACAACAACAGGAAGCATTGTCCTTGATACTGTTAAAGTAGACGAAAATAATCCGAGAGTTTCCGTCGCCGCCCTCAATTCAACAACATTTGCCCTTGTTTATGTGAACGCATCAACAGCGGATGAATTAAGAACAGTATGGACTACTGACGGAACGAAAGTTTTTGGTCCGACAACAGATGACGGCTCTATAGGGGTTGTTGGTTGGGATGTTTCTGCGACGGCGATAAATGAAACAGCTTATGTTTCCTGCTATGTTGACATGGGAACAGACGGAGATGGGGACGTTCACATAATAAATTATAATGCCGCATCGTCTGAAATAGGGCTTAACGGAGACATTGACGCCAACCAAAATTATGCAAATCTTTTTGATTGCGCGACCATAAATTCAACGGCGTGGGCGGGAGTAACGTATGATGCAGTAGACGCCGATGTCGGATTGGCGGTTTATAATGACAGGGGAACTGCGATAACTGCGCTTACTCTCATAGATACAAGTGTAGGAACAGGCGGAGCGCAGGTTTCTGTTACTGGATTGAATGGCGAGAATTTTGCAATGGTTTGGTTTACAAATCTGAGCACTGCAGACACAAACATAAGCGCAACGGTAAGAACTGCAAACAATGGCGTTGTAACGGCAAAAACAAGAATTGTAAACATGCCCGGAAATTGGACAAGAATTGATGCTGCAACAGTGGCGAATGACACGGGAGATTATCTTGTTCTCGGCTGGATTAATTTAACAACAAAAGGTGTTTTGGCTCAAACATTCAAACAAGATTTGACTCCCGCTTCCGGAATAATAACAATTGATACCGCCATGAACAGGGAATACCCTTTGTTTGACATAATTGGAAAAACAACCACGACATCTTTATGCAATGAGACATTTGCTATTGCCTATACAAATTTCACAAATTCTACTGTTGTAAAAACATATTGGATGAATGGAAGCATTTGGAATGGAGTTTGTCCTGCCCCCGCGGACAACACAAAACCCGCAATTTCAATTTTTTCTCCCGCAAACTTGACAAACACGACGGATAATTTGATTGATATTCTCGCGACATATTCCGACGCCGGCGGGCTTTCTTCCGCGTGGTATAACAATGATACTCATGCCGTGGCAAACAAATCTCTTGGAACCGTCGGTTCATTTACAAATATAACAAATCTGACTTGGGGCGAGGGCGGACACAATGTGACGGTTTATGTGAGCGACACTGCGGGAAATGAAAATTGGACTTCTGTAACATTTGAAGTTGATTCAATAAAGCCCGCGATAGAAATTGTTTCTCCTGCAATAAATAATTCAAACAGTAGCGATACGGCTCTTGATATTACTTATACTACATCCGATGCGCATCTGTTTAATTTTTGGTATGCAAATGATACGACAACGGGCGCAAACAAATCCCTTGGTGTCTTGGGAACATCATTTAACATCACGAATATAACTTGGGGCGAAGGAAAACATAATGTTACAATTTACGCAAATGATACTTTTGGAAACGTAAATCAAACAAGAATCAGCTTCACGATTGATTCAACAAAACCTCTTGTAACAATAGCAAATCCGACGACAAACAATACAAACACAAGCGACAATCTTCTCGATATAAATTACATACCGACGGACACTTTTACGCAAATAGATTCTGCATGGTATACCAACAATTCAGGAAATATAAACAAATCCCTTGGAACACTCGGCTCTTTGACAAATATTTCAAACATAACTTGGGGCGAAGGAAAACACAACGTTACAATATACACAAATGACACCGCCGGAAACGTGAATTTCACGACGATAAGTTTTACTGTTGACACCGTAATCCCTGGAATTTCAATTGATTCCCCAAGCAACCTGACAAATTCAAGCAATCCTGGTCTTGATGTAAATTTCATAGCATCTGATTCCGGTTCCGGGTTGTTCAATTTTTGGTATGCAAACGACACCTATTCTGTTGCAAACAAATCCCTTGGTGTCTTGGGAACATCATTTAACATCACGAATATAACTTGGGGCGAAGGAAATCATAATGTAACGATCTGGGCAAATGATTCTGCTGGAAATTACAATTTTGCGTCTGTTACATTTGAAGTTGATTCAATAAAGCCCGCGATAGAAATTGTTTCTCCGACGGGGAACAACACAAACACAAGCGACACCGCTCTTGATGTTACTTACACGACTTCGGATTTGCATCTTTTCAACTTTTGGTATAACAATGATACTCATGCCGCGGCAAACAAATCTCTCGGTGTCTTGGGAACTTCATTCAACATCACAAACATAACATGGGGCGAGGGAAAGCATAATGTCACAATTTATTCAAACGACACGTTTGGAAATGTGAATTTCACGACGACAAGTTTCACAATAGATTCAACTCTTCCTTTGATAACAATAACAAATCCCGCAAGCAATAACACAAACACAAGCGACAATGGTTTGGATGTAAATTATGTTGCAACCGACACTTTCACGCAAATCAGTTCGGCATGGTATACAAATAATTCTGGGAACATAAACAAATCTCTCGGTGTTTTGGGTTCTTTGACAAATATTTCAAACATAACATGGGGCGAAGGAAAACACAATGTAACGATTTACACAAACGATTCGGCAGGAAACGTGAATTTCACGACGATAAGTTTTACAATCGACACAATACAACCAACAATCTCCATCGCATCTCCGTCAAATAATTCAAACAGCAGCGATACCGGTTTGGATGTTCTTTACATTCCAACAGACGCGGGAAGCGGTTTGTTTAACTTCTGGTACAACAACGACACTTATACTGCCGCAAATAAAAGTTTAGGTGTTTTAGGGACTTCATTTAATATCACAAATCTCACATGGGGCGAGGGAAAACATAATGTCACAATCTGGGCAAACGATTCTGCTGGAAATTACAATTTCGCGTCGATAAGTTTTACGATTGACACTATAAATCCTGATTTAAATATAACTTATCCGATTAACAACTCGGTTGTTTCCGATATTAATGCAGACATAAATTACACTCGCTTGGATTCAGGAAGCGGTTTGTTTAATTGTTGGTATTCAAATGACACATATCTTGCAAATACAACGCTTTCAAATTGTGAAAATGTAACCGCGGTTATATGGGGGGAAGGGGCGCACAACGCCACAATTTGGGCGAATGATTCAAGTGGAAATTTAAACAAGACATCTGTGACTTTTACAATATCCCTAAATAATCCCCCTGAGATAAGAAATATTTACAATGACACCGCGACCATAATTGCCGCCGCTTCCGGAATCAGTTCTGGACCTTTGAACACTTCATTGATAGTTAACTTTTCTGTTTATGACGCTAACGGCGTTGCAAATATGGATAACTCAACAGCGACGGTAAATTTCTCAAAATCAGGCGAGGCATTGAGACAAAGTCCGACTTGCGATCAGGTTGAAGTAGGCACAAATGTCGCAAATTACAGTTGCAATGTAACAATGTCTTGGTATGACGGGGCGGGAACCTGGGCGGTTCAGGCGTTTATTTCAGATTTGGACAGCAACGACGCTAAAAACAATTCCGCGAATTTCTCTGTTGGCGAGACAACAGGATTTGAATCCGGTTCTTTGACTTTTCCATTCTTATCTCCGGGGTTAAAAAATCAAACCTCTGCTGTCGCGTTACGGCTGAACAATACAGGAAACAAGAACATGGCTGCAAACACGACGCAGGTAAACGCGACAAACCTTCGCGGAGAGATAACCTCTGCATTTGCCATATGGTCCGGAAACATTTCTACAAGTTGGGATTCAACAACGCTTGAGGCGTGCGACACAAGCGGCGGCGATGGAATAAGGGCAAATAATATGTCTTCCGGCAACTATGTAAATATCACCACTGCTAATTTGACAAAAGGAAATTATTTTGTCAATGACGGAAGCACGGGACAGGAGGACTTTTATTTCTGCATAAAAACAGTCGGAGCTGAATTGACTTCGCAGCAATATTCCACTGCAAACGAAGGCGCGTGGACAATAAGAATCCTTCTCGCATTTGTCGCAATTCCAAGAAAGAGGAAAAAGAAAACTGAAAAAGACAAATTGCTCGAAACAATCTCTCTGCTTGTTGACGAATTCAAGGAAAAGCACCGATTAAGCAAAGAAGACACTATGAATCTTGTCATAAAAGAAATAAGAAAAAAATATAAAATAAACAGAAGTGAAATTCTTGAACTTTCTGAGGTTAAGAAAATTTCAATTCCCGCGACAATATTCTCAGAGAAAATGGGAATTTTGGAATCGCTTGTGAAATACATGAAGGAAAATCTTGAAATGAGCTACAAGGAAATTGCCGAGGAAATCAACAGGGATGAGAGGACAATTTGGACATCTTACAAAAACGCCGTCGAGAAACAAAAAGAAGTCATAGAAGAAACCGAAACAAACATAACAATTCCCCTTTCAATTTTCAAAGACAGCAAATCCACAATACTTGAATCAATTGTTGTTTATTTGAAGGAAAACGGAATGAGATATTCGGAAATCGGCGAATTGCTCAATCGGGACCAGAGAAACATATGGACTATTTACGACAGAGCCGCAAAGAAAAAAAGATAGCTTGCTCGAGGGCGAAGAAAAAATCTACCGCGAATAGATGATAAAATTTAACAATAGTTAATTCATTCCAAATTACCCCCCAATTGAAAAGAATAATGTTTAAAAAGAAAAAAAAATTAGTGTAAATCAAGCGAGGTTGAAGTATTAAATGCATAAAATTAGGGGGGATAGAAAAATTTTTCTTTTGGCAATTTTGATAATCATGTCACTTTTAATTCCTTTTTCTTCCGCGGGATTTATTGACGATGCATGGGGAAAAATTACTGGAAAAGCGGCGCAATCGGTGAGTGTTAATATTACCATCGGCGTGCCTGAAATTCGAAATGTTTACAACAGCACTGCGACAATAATCGCCGCAGGCACAGGATTGAGTTCCGGTCCTGTAAATACTTCTTTAATAATTAATTTTTCTGTATATCTTGGCACAGGGGTGGCAAACATGGACAATGCGACAGCAACAATAAATTTTTCAAAAGCATCAGAAACATTGAGACAAAGTCCGACTTGCGATCAGGTTGAAGTGGGAACAAATGTCGCAAATTACAGTTGCAATGTGACGATGTCTTGGTATGACGGGGCGGGAACATGGGCTATTCAGGCATTTATTTCAGATACCGGCGGAAACTCAGGAAAAAACAATTCCGCGAATTTCTCTGTTGGCGAGACAACAGGATTTCAAATGGGCGCATTAGGATGGGTTTCATTGTCTCCGGGCAGCACCAATCAAACAGCCAGCGCCGCTTTGCGGCTGAACAATACGGGAAACAAAAACATGTCTGCAAACACGACGCAGGTAAACGCGACAAATCTTCGGGGAGAGACAGCGGCAAATAGATGGATTTCTGCAGGAAATATTTCGGTAAGCTGGGATGCAACAACGCTTGAGGCGTGCGACACAAGCGGAGGCAATGGAATTGCGGCAAACAACATGAGCAACGGCACTTTTATAAACATAACAACAGCGAATCTGACAAAAGGACACTATCCTACAAATGATGGAAGCACGGGACAGGAAGATTTTTACTTTTGCATTAAAACAATCGGAAGCGAATTGACCTCGCAGTCATATTCGACGGCGGCGTACGGGCCTTGGATGGTTCAGATACTTCTAACGCCTTTGGTTTTATTAAACATAAGAAGAAAAAATAAAAAGAATTATCGGAAATTAAATATGAATAGAGTTAAAAACTTTATCCACTAAACGTCAAAATGAAAAAAATATGCCATAAAAAGGTTTTTATATTTTTAGCAACATTGATTTTGTTTAGCAGCAGCGTTCTTGCTTTTGCAGTATCTTCACAATATTATGAAGGCAATCCGTTGTATCTTCAACCGGGCGAGACCAGAGATGTAAAAATAATGCTTCAAAATCATGCCGGAACAGAAGATGTAAGCATAAAAACAGAAATTAGCGAGGGCAAAGAGATTGTTGAATTGAAAGATTCTAATGATATTTTTTTGGTTCCACAAGGAGGAAAGACAGACGTGTACTTTAAAATCAGCGCTCCTTTTAATGCCAAGAAAGGAGATGTTTTCCCAGTTACTCTGATGTTTGCATCCTCTACTGTCGGGGGAGAAGATCCGATAGGGCTCAGCGGCAGCATTGGAAAGGGATTTAACGTTGTAATCGGAGAGCCGTCTGATTTTGAGGCAAAAGAAGCCAAATTTTCGCCAAAAGTTATATACGGATTAATAGGAGTTGTTTTGGTGGTTATCGCATTCTTAATCGCAAGAAAAAAGTTTTCAAAGAAAAATAAGAAAACCAACAAATTTTAATATACCCTTTCTTATTTTAATAAATGAAAAAAGAGGTTTTATTTGTTCTTTTAGCCGCAATAGTATTCTTAACAATAATTTATCAAACGAAGGCCGAAAATAATGTTATAACCGGAGAATCGGTTACGGGAGATGTTACAAATATTCTTGTTTTGAACATAACCGTCTCGGGACCGCCAGGATTGACTCTTCTGTCCCCAAAAAATCATACTTATTTCTCAAGCCAAAATTTGGTTTTGAATTTTTCAGTAAGCGACGAAGAATGGATAAAATATAGCATTGATTCCGCCGCCAATGTGACAATAACGGGAAACATAAAATTCAATACAAGCGAAGGAAGCCACAGCTTGTTTCTTTATGCGAACAACAGCAACGGACTTACAATAGAAAACGTGACATTTTTTGTAAACTCAAATCAAATTAAAATTAATTATACGAAATATTCCAATTCTTACAAGGGAGAATCTACCGATTTTAATGCTTCGTCTTATTCAGAGATACAAAACATATCGGGAATAATTTTAGAGCATACAAGTTTTGGGAAAATTTTGTTCAACGAAATTATTAATGTAACTGACGATGCGGATTTCAGCGATAACACGGTTGATTTGGACAATTATATTAATATTTCTTTAAATAGAACTTATGTGAATTCAACCGCACTGCCGAATTTCAACAAATCAGCGACGCTGACTTTGCATAATTTGACTTTCACAAATCCGAGGGTTTTGCGCGACGGTTCTGTTTGTTCTTCAACAATTTGCACAGAGCAGAGTTATTCCGGAGGAACTTTTGTTTTTAATGTCACGGGATTCAGCGTTTACAGCGCGGAAGAAACGCCTTCCGAAGATACACCTTCAGGAACAATCTCTCCGGGAGGAGGCGGCTCTTCGGGAGGATCTTCAGGCAGCAGCAGCGGAGTCCTATCAAAAATCCTTCCGACAAAAAGGGGAATTGAAATAAGCGAAGAAGATGTAAAAGTAAAATTAAGGCCGGGGCAGGTCGTGACAAAAAAAATCACAATAACAAACAACGATTACAAAAAATTAAGCGTTAACATTGAAAATCCGCGACTGAAGGATTTTATCATAATCAAAGAGCCGGCTTTTGGTTTGGTTCCGGGAGAGTCAAAAGAAATTCTAATGGACATAATTGCGAGAGAAGACGCAAAGCCGGATTTGTATCTTGGATATTTGCTTGTGAAGACGGAATTTGAAGAAAAGCAAATCCCTGTCGCAATTGAGGTCGAATCCTTAAAATCATTGCTTGATGCAAGAGCGGAAATATTAAAAGAATACAAAGAGATTCTTCCGGGAGAAGAAATTCTGGCAGAAGTGAAATTGTTCAATCTCGGATATACCGGAAGAGTTGACGTCTCCATGGAATACATAATAAAAGATTATGACGGAAATGAAATCAGCATCAAGCACGAAATTCTTGCAATAGAAACGCAGACAAATTTTATCCGGGAAATAAGCATTCCTAAAAATGCAAAATACGGAGAATATGTCCTTTATGTCCGCGCGACTTACAACGGCGAAATCGCCAGCGCTTCCGATGGATTTGAAGTCGTGCAATACAAGGTCACGAACAAAGAAAAGATATTTATAGCCGCGATTATTGTTTTAACAATATTATTGGCTTTGTTTGCATATTACGAAATAAGGGAAAAAACAAATTCCGTAATGAGCATAAGAAAAAAAGTCGGCGTAAAAGAGATGATAAAAAAATAAAATGGCGTTCACTTATTTTGAAATCGGGATAAGTTTGATAATATTGCTATTTCATTTTTTCATTTTATACGCTTTGCTTAAACTAAAAATAAGCTTGATTGAGGATTTTTCAGAGGCGATAGTTTATTTCAGGGTTTCGGTGTTTGTTTTAATTGCGCTTAGAATTCAGGCAATCTTCAGCAGGGCGGGACTTTTGAATATGCTTTATCTTCAGGATATTTTAGCGCTTGTTTTGGCGATATTTTTGTTTTTGGCTTTTCACAGTTTTTACAAGTCAGTAGTTCTTGTTTCAGGAAAAAAAAGAAAGAAAGGCAGGTTAATCTGAGACAATGGGACTGGATTTGATAATAATCGGACTCAGCATTGCGACACTTTTGATTCTTTTAGCGGTGCTTTTTTTTCTTCTTGAGATAAAATTAAGGATTGGCGGAGAGTTAAGGGCGACTTTCGTTTATCTCATATTGGCGATATTAATTCTTATTTCGAGGAGAATTTATTATATTTTTTACCAGTCGGATCTGGCGAAATGGCCGTATGTTTCGGATGTTTTGTCTTTGATATTCGCAATCTTGCTGCTTTTGGCGGCGTATGATTTTTACAGAATTTTGGCTGGAATCACCGACGCGAAAGTAAAAAACAGTTCGGACAAAAAAAGAAGAAAAACCGGAAAAACCAAAAATGTTCGCGCCGTTTCAGCAAGAATTTTCGGAAACCCAAAAATTGCCGCACAGGGGAATCTTGGGGCGCAAAGTTCTTTATTGGAGCAGGCGTTTGAAAAGGGCTATATAAGCAAAGAGTCGTATAAGAGAGGAAAAGAAAAAATAAATAAAGTTTATAATAATCTTAAACAGAGATATTTATAAATATCAATATTGAATAAGTTTAAATATATTCAAATTTTATAATGGAAGAAGAAGATGCACAGGAAATCATTGATGAAGTGTCTGATGAAGACGACGGAGAAGGGATGATGAAAAAGAGGGAAGAAACAAAATCCTATAACAGGGCAGATTATATTGAAAGAGATGGAAGAGTCGGAAACACGGGATTAGTCAGCGAAGCGGTTACCGATTTGGATAAAGAGATAAACCGGATAAAAAGCGACAAATCCGCTTTAAACTTGGAACTTAATAATTTGGATCAGGATTTGGACAATGCGCAACAATTGGAAAAAAAGCTGCAGGAAAAAATTGCAATGCTGGAAGCCAAAGAAGCGGAACTCATCAGCGAAAGAAAGAGATTGAAGCAAAAAGGGGATTCTTTGGGAGAGAGGTTAGACAAAGTCAAAGAAATAAAAGACAAACTCACTGAAATATAAAATAATTTTTTCTGTTTTAACAACCGGTACATTGTTTTGACGAAATGATTTTTATTGTGTAATTCGCGCGGATATGCAAATTTAAATCAACTAAAAATTTCTCCCCGCTCACCCACCCCAACAAAACCAACACTAATTTAAAAAACCCGTTTGCCATCTGTTTTAACCGATAACAACTTCCATTAATTCTAAGGCGCGGGTTTGGGGTTAACACTTTTCAGATAATTTCAGCGAATTTGTTCAATCAAAAAAACAATACCGACGATAAAATGCGGCATGATAAACGACGATAATAATTTACAGATTATTTTTGCGTTAAAATTATCATCCCCTTTGATTCCATGGCATACGTGTCCCTATAAATTCAAACCGCGGGACTTCTGTTCCGTTGACGACGACATTTTCAAGAAACATTGTTTTTGTTCTTATCCACTTTGTTCCCCTTGGGAATTCTTTTCCGTCATAAAATTGCTTATACCATACGACTTCTTCTTTTGTTTTTCTGTCTAATGCGATTCCTAAAACTTTGTAAATGCCGTATCTTTCATTCGCAGAACTTCTGCTTTTGTAATGCCTATAAACTCCATGCACTAATTTTTCATCAACTATGACTTTTAATTGGAGACAGCTGTGTTCAAATTTAGGGATTTCTTTTCCAATGACGGGAATATTTCTAAGGAAATCCTCTTTTGCTTCCGCCCATCTTGTTCCTTTTGGGAACTCTGAATTGCCGCAAAACTGCTTGTACAAAACATTTTCTTCTTTTGTTTCGCTGTCCAATCCGGTTCCGAAGACCCCGTAAAATTGCGTTGCCATTTCGCAATCCCGGTACACTCCGCGCAAAACCAATTCCCGTTCCATAAATTTCAAGCGAAGATTTAGTTTTTAAATCTTGGGAAACAAAAGATAACTCTGTTTAAAGATATCTCTATATTCGAAAAAGCGAAGGGTGGGACTCGAACCCACGAATAATCGCTCTGCAGGCGATTGCAGTAGCCGCTGTGCCACCTTCGCAATGAAAACCTCCGGGCGGGTTTTTCACAATTCCAGCATACAACTGGAAACGCCCGAGACAGGATTTGAACCTGCGACCCCCTGCTTCCCTCTTCTCTCCAAAAAGGAGATGGTGCGGAAGAACCTTGGTTCTTCTGGTTAGAAGGCAGGTGCTCTCTCCAGGCTGAGCTACCCGGGCTTTAATATACAGATGAGAAAAAAATCTATTTAAAATGTTTTGTTATTCTAAATCCTCATCAATCTTATCGCTTCTTCGCAGGTTTCTTTGAGATTGTCATAAATTTTCACATCAGGGCAATCGTCGGAGAATATTTTTCTTATGTATCTCTCGCCGCTGAATCCGCTTTCAATTCCCATGACTAATTTTGACCAGTTTATTTCATGCCTCAATTTTGATTCCGCCAATTCAACTCTTGACGTCTGTGCGTAAGACCTATCGCAACGATGCTCGTATTCTTTCGCAAGCCAAAACATAACCACGCCGTTTTTCCATGTTTTTTTCAAATGCGCCCTTTCCCAATCAATTTGCTCAAAATATTTCTCCCGAGAATAATCCCCGACGTTTTTTTCATTTCTTCTCGGAGAGAATATTATTATTTTGCTTTCCAACGAGCGCAGATGTTTTATTGCGTCGCTTTGCCAGTCGGCAGCGCCCTGAATCGGTCCGCCGATGAAAACAAAATTTCGCCCAATTTTTTCCCATTCCTCAACGCTTAAATATGTTGGCGGAGTAATAATCCTGTTTTCGTCCATTAGAATAATTAGAAAAAGAGAATAAAAACTTTTATGTGATTTGTCACATGAATCTGAAAGTTGCAGGAAAAGATGTTATCCGTCAAAACCCCGTTAATATTACAATTCGGTTTGGACATTAACATTTCCCAAAAACAGGGCGGCGTTTATCGGACTTCAAAACTTGATTTGCACGTTAATCCCCTTTCAAAACATTTTTGCGAATAGTTTTCCCGAATAATAGGGTTTTCAAACGCCAACAACATCCAAATCGTTTACAAGAACCGTGTTTTTGAAGACCTTTTTAGCTTCGGCAAGAATTTTATCCGTCTCTCTTTCATGCCTCTGGCTTATATGGGTTATTATCAATTTTTTTGAGTTTGATTTTTTTGCTATTTCTCCCGCTTGTTTTGACGTGAGATGATGAAACTCTTTTGCTTTGTCTTCCCATTCTGAAGAATAACTCGCTTCGCAGACGAGCAAGTCGGAATTTTTCACGAGTTTTATTGCTTGATTGTTTATTGAAGTATCGAGGACAAAAGAGATTTTCAAATCGTCTTCCTTGTAAGTAAGATTTTTCGCAAGATATTTTTTTCCGCCATAAACAATGTCTTTTCCCTCTTTCAATTTTCCGAGAATCGGCGAGTTCGGGATTTTTGTTTTTTTCAGTTTTTCCCGGTCTATTCTTATTTGTCCTTTTTTCACAAAGGAATACGCGTTGCACGGAACGCCGTGAGTCATTTTTTCGGCTTCAAGATAAAAATCATCCGTCTCAAAGAATTTCCCCCCGACTTCTTCAACGGAGATTTTATATTCGTCGATTCTTCCAAATGCTCTGAAAATATTTTCCATAAATTCCCTTGTTCCTTTCGGACCGCAGATGAAAAGCTCTTTGTTATATCCCGAAAGGGCAATTGTCTTTAACAATCCTATAAGCCCGAGAGAATGGTCCGCGTGCTTGTGCGTCAGCAAGATTCTTGTTATTTTGCAAGGATTCAATCCAATTTTTCTGAACTGCCTTTGGGTTCCCTCGCCGCAATCAATCAGAATATTTTCTCCGCCGTAAGTCAGCAATATCGCGGTGTGATTTCTTTTTGCGCTCGGAATGGAATCCGAGGTTCCGAGAAATGCGAGTTTTATCATTTACGGAAAAGGAAAAAATTGTTTATATAATTATTGAATTCGCAGATTTGTTCCCCGC
>JACQLK010000025.1 GCA_016204145.1 Candidatus Pacearchaeota archaeon
AATAATTTATTTTATTATAATAATTATTTTACCTAAGGGAATGCGAAATTGCCCGTCCACTCCACAAAATAAAATGTTAATCTAAAAACCGCCGTTATTACTATTTTATTGCTTGTTATAAATTTTTACATTAAAATTTTTTACCGGCGCTTCATTTCAGAAAAACAACTCCCGCGACGACAAGGGCGTCTGCGATTATGAATAAAAAATACATGAGCATTAATTTTTTGTCTTTGTGAACCCAGCTGTACGTGAAAAGCGGAATTGCAAAAATAAGAAAAAGCGTCCATGTCAAAAGCGAAATCCCGTCGACATTTTTTTCAATCCATATGTTGTAAATTTGCGGAACAATCGTCAGCGGAGCGGCAACGGAAACAACATCTATAATTTTGTCAAGAATCCTTATATGTTGTTTTTTGCTCGGATACGGCTCGAGATTTTTTTGGATTTTCCTCTTTCTTTTGTGAATGTGTATTGAAACCGGCATGAATTGAACACGGAAAAATAGTTTTTATAATTTTGTTCTTGCTGAAAATTATCTTGCTTTCCCTTTTTGTATGTAAAATATGCATCTCTGATAATTTTTTTCATCCATGCACCAAATCTGCAATTCGTTTTGGGACTGCCTTGAACGGATTACCGGATTTGTCGGATTTAATTCCAATTCGGCTTCGTCTCCGGCTTGAAGCCCGCAATAATAAAAAAACTTCCCTTCTTTTTTTAAGGAGGGGCATCTTTTCCGTTCCGGCGCTTCTTTTTCCAAATTTCCTATTAATTCTCTTTCAGCATCCGAGAAAATTTCATCAACGGACTCTAAATCGCCCCATGTCTTCATAAATCCTGTGCGCTTTCCCGGTTTATAAGAATTATTGTCTTGATTTAATGGAAACTTTTTAAACTGCCGTTGATTGATTAAATGATAACAAGGGGAAAAATTGGAAGTTTACAGCATCGGCGGTTTCAGCGAAGTCGGAAAGAACATGGTTGTCGTAAAAATCAACGACGACGCTTTTATTTTCGACGCGGGACTTTACATCCCCGCCGTGATTGAACTGCAGGAGGAAAACATAAAAGATTACGGCGAGAGGCATCTCAGGGCGAAAGAGGCGCTTCCCGACGATTTGATTCTTGACAAATTGGGAATAAGGAACAAAATCCGCGCGATTTTTTTGAGCCACGCGCACCTTGACCATTTGGGCGCGGTTCCGCACATTGCGCACAGGTACAACGCTCCGATAATCGGCTCGCCTTACACAATGGCTGTCTTAAAAAAAATTCTTGATGACGAGAAAAAGAAAATAAGCAACAAACTCGTGACGATAAATGTCAATTCGTCTTATGTTTTGAAAACAAAGACATCTTCATACGCTGTGGAGTTGATTCACATGACTCATTCTGTCCCGCACACGACGATGATTGCCCTTCACACCCCCGAGGGGGTTGTTGTTTACGGAAACGATTTCAAAATTGACAATACCCCTGTTCTCGGCTTGACTCCAAATTACACTGCTTTGAAAAAAATTTCCAAAGAAGGGATAAAAGTTGCGATTCTTGATTCTTTGTATTGCCATTCCGAAACGAAGACGCCGAGCGAAAGCGTCGCGCGGAACATGGTAAGGGATGTTTTCTCCGGGCTTCACGGAACAAAGTCCGCGATTTTCGTCTCGACTTTCTCCTCTCACATTGCGCGCCTGAAAAGCATAATTGATTTCGGAAAAAAACTTGACAGGGAAATAATTTTCATGGGAAGAAGCTTGAATCGTTATGTTTCCGCGGCAAACGAAATTAACGTCGTGAATTTTAAAAATGATGTCAGGACCGTAACATACAGGAATCAGGTTGCGTCAATGCTGAAAAAAATAGAGGGCAATCGCGGCAAATATCTCGTCGTCTGCACTGGGCATCAAGGCGAGCCGGGAAGCATTCTTGAGCGTCTGTCGATGAAAAAATTGCATTTCCAATTCAGAAAAGACGACAACCTTGTTTTTTCCTCAAAAACAATTCCCGTTCCGGTTAACATAAAAAACAAGGATGAAATGGATAAGAGATTCAAGAAATTCGGCGTGAGGATTTTCGACGAAGTCCACGTCTCCGGACACGGCGGAAGGGAAGACATAAGAAACCTCATTGAATTTCTCTCTCCGGAACACGTCATCCCTTCCCACGGCTCTTATCAGCGGCTGCTTCCGATGGTTGAGCTCGGAAAAGAACTCGGTTACGAAAAGGGAAAAAATTTCCATCTTCTTCACAACGGGCAAAAGTTAGTCATATAATTATTCCCCGCGTCACAATAAACCTTATAAATGATTACTATTGAATGAATTAATATGATAACCGAAAGGTATATTGGTCAACGCGGTGTGATAGTTGAAAATTACGAAAATTACCATACTTCGGAGGGTGGGCTTAAAGTATTGGAAAGTTTGGGATTGGAAATAACTGCCGAAGAAAAATCCGCGTTTCTTGCGAATTGGAGTCGCTATTATGCCAGAGCGGGAAGACATTTTTTATCAGCCGCCTCGGCGCTTTACTCCAGATTGCCTCAAAATATTGAAGAATCCGTTAGAAAGAACCGAGAGGATGAATTTTACAAAAGAATAAATTCCGCTAATCTGTTGTGGTGGATGCGGGAGTAATATTTCTTCTGGGAAAATTTCCTGCGAATTTAAAACTCTTGAATCAATAATTTAATCGTAAAATCCAAAAACCCTAATTTTTTAAATTGAGAAATCTTTAATCCTTCATGGTAAAACTGAAATTAAAAATTTTGTATAAGTCATCTTGCGTATTGGGGGTTAAAAATGCCTAAGGAGGACATTATCAGGGGATTGGAGGGCGCGATGGCAAAAGGCGAGACGCTTGAGCGGGCGATGTACAGTTTTTACAATGCCGGCTACAACAAGCAAGATGTTGAAGAAGCAGCGAGGGCGTTGAGCGCGCATCTTTCGATTCAGGAATCAATGCTTCCCGTAAAGCAGGTTTTGCAAATTCAAAAGACGCCGCAAAAGAAGATGGAAATTCCGCCGGCAAAACAGATTGTTCCTTTGGAAGAATTAAAATCGAGGCAATCCTTGCAACCGCTTGAACAGCTTAATTCTCTTGAAAATCAAACAAGGGAACAGGAACCGAGAATCGTTCAGGACGTTTCAAAATACGAACCGAAACAAAAAATGAATTCAAGGACGCTTTTGATTGTGATTCTCTCGATACTTCTCGCGATTCTCGTCGGCTCGCTCGCCGGAATTTTCCTTTTCAAGGACACGCTGATTAAAATGTTCAGCGGCATTTTTTAAATGAAAGATATTTTTTGCTTCGCAATATCCTATTCGCAAACCAGCTCGCGTTTGAGAATTTAACAAATTTGTCTCGCGAATTTGCTTGCCCCCGCCCCGCAAAACCTGAAATAATAAAAAGTCGCTCGCTGATTGCAGAAAATGTTAATGTGCAAGACAATCCATTAAATATCGGCCAACGGGATTATCGTCGGTTCAACTTTTTTCAGAAAAGCACCGTGATTTTATTAAACAAATTCGTTTTAATCAACGGTAATTTCTGTTTATGACTTGATTTTACATTAACATTTTTCAGCGCGATGTTTTTGTTAAATGCCTGAAGCATTTGAGCGTATTTTCACATTAATCTGAAAAACATAAAAACAATTAAAATGTAAAATTTGCATTATAAAATGGAAACAATTTATTCTCCTTCCGAGGACTCTTTTCTTTTGTCAGAAGTTCTTGAAAAAAATCTTCCGAAAATGCTCTCAAAAAATCCGAATTTGTTTCTTCTTGAAGTCGGCTCGGGTTCCGGAATTAACCTTGAAACCGCATTAAAGTCCGACGTGAAAAAAGAAAATATTTTTTCGTGCGACATAAATGTTTCCGCCGTAAAACAGTGTAAAATCTCTGGTTTTAATTGCATCAAGTCCGATTTGTTCGAAAAAATAAGAGGAAAATATGACGTGATAATCTTCAACCCGCCTTATCTTCCTCGTGATTCGCGGGAGCCGAAATCCTCGCGATTGTCTACAACGGGAGGAAAAAATGGGAGCGAGATAATAAATCGTTTTTTGAAGGACGCAAAGAAGTTTTTGAAGAAAAACGGGAAAATATTTTTTGTTTCAAGCATCATGACAAAAGGAATAAATTTTGAGGGATATAAGAAAAAGAAAATCGCCGAGAAAAAACTTTTTTTTGAAAAACTATTTGTCTGGGAACTCAAAATATAATATTAGCTAAAACTCTTAAGGAGCACTTGACAATCTTTCTTCAAATAATTTTCTTCTTGCAATTATTTTAATTGGTTCTCCAAAAAAGAATCTATAACCTCTAGTTAAGGCATTCATCTCATTTTGAGATGTTACATAATGAGATAGAGATTCTGTTGATTCTCCTCTTGCATTTTCCATTTCTTCTGAAATTGCTTTTGTTTTTAACCGAGCAAATGCATACAGATTGTCCATATATAACGTATATTGATGCGGAGTCATAACCAAAACTATTCTAATGTCTTTTTAAATTTTCCTTTTTTATTACAACTATCTTTATATACATATTTCATCCCTGAATTTTGATAAAAATGGTGAAATTCGCGCATCTTTCCGACGTGCATCTTGGCGGCTGGAAATTCAGGGAAATGCAGGAGTTGAATTTTCAGTCGTTCCAAAAGGCGCTCCAAATTTCAATTGATGAAAAAGTTGATTTTATTTTGATAGCCGGCGACCTGTTTGACACGGCGTATCCGCCCATAGAAATTTTGAAAGAAACATTCGCGGAATTCAAAAAAATAAAGGAGTCGAATATCCCCTGTTTTATAATTTCGGGAAGCCATGATTATTCTGTTTCCGGGAAAACGTTTCTCGAGGTGCTTGAAAAAAGCGGATTTTGCAAAAATGTCGCGGATTTTTTCGAAGAAGGCGGAAAAATAAAACTGAGGCCGACGATGTTTAACAGGGTCGCTTTGTACGGATATCCGGGAAAAAAATCAGGGCTTGACGTCGGCGATTTGAGGAGAGTTGAGCTTATTCCTTCAGACGGATTCAAAATTTTCATGCTCCACACGACAATAGGCAAGGTTGTTGAAAATCTTGGAAATCTGCCGATTGAAACAATAGACGCCGATTCCCTTCCCTACGCGGATTATTACGCTCTCGGACACATTCACGTGAGATTCAAATACAAAAATTTTGTTTATCCCGGTCCGGTCTTTCCGAACAATTTTGCGGAGCTTGAAAATCTGAACTGCGGAAGTTTTTGCATTTTTGATTCGGAAAAAGAAGAAATGGCGAAAATAATCGAGTTGAAAATAAAAGAGATTGAATCGATAAAAATTGAAATCACGGACGCGCGTCTCGCGACGGAGCAAGTTATTTCGGAGATGGAAAAAAGGGATTTAAACGGCAAGATAGTCCTTCTTCGTTTGAGCGGAGAGTTGGACGATTCAAAAAATTCCGAAATAAAATTTCCGCAGATAGACGATTTTGCAAAACAAAAAGGGGCCTATTTCCTTCTGAAAAACATTCACGATTTGAAAACAAAAGAAGCGGAAATTGATTTGGAAATAGAAAAATCCGGTGGCATCGAGGAAGAAACGATAAAAATTTATTCCGAGAAAAATCCTTCAGACCTCAATAAGATTATCCCTTCCTTGATTTCGTCGCTCTCAATGGAGAAGCAGGAAGGTGAAACAACCGAGACGTTTTCTTCAAGGGTTTTTGACGAGTCGAGAAAAATATTGAATTTTTAAAATGGAAAAAATATTGATTGTGGGAAATGGAGGAAGGGAAGATGCTCTTGGATGGCACTTGTCCAAAAGCAACGAAGTTTCAAAAGTCATTAGGATTTCCCAAAAAGAAAATTTTAATTCGGTTGAAGAATTAATAATTCGGGAGAAAATCGGGCTTACGATAATAGGTTCGGAAGGACAGCTGTCTTCGGGAATTGTTGACTTTCTTAATTCAAAAGGAATTCATAATGTTTTTGGACCAACTCAAAAAATGGCTCTCGTAGAATCTGACAAATTTTATTCTTATGATTTGATGCGCGAATTGAGCATTCCTCAAGCGCGTTCAATAAAATGTTCCACTAAATTTGAAGTATTTGATGCTGTAAAAAAATTTGAACAGCCAGTATTGAAATATCGCGGGCTCGCCGGAGGAAAAGGCGTAAAAGTTTATTCTTCTCAAAAAGAAGCTTGGAGCGATTTGGAAAATTTTGTGAAAAACTTTGGAACGGAGATATTGGTTGCCGAAAGATTGCATGGAAAAGAATTTTCGGTTTTCGGAATTGCCGACGGAAGAAATGTTCTTCCCTTTGAAGCCGCTTTTCAGGATTATAAAAGATTGGGCGACGGAGACGCTGGCCCTAATACGGGAGGAATGGGCTCTTATGGACCGGTTCAATTTATATCAAAAGAATTAATTTATGAAATTACAGACGGGATTATTGCCCCTGTTGTGAGAAAAACAAATTACAAAGGATTCATTTACGCCGGAATGATTATGTCTAACGATGGAGTTAAAGTTATTGAATTTAACTCGCGGCTCGGCGATCCCGAAACGCAACCGACGGTTATGTTGATTAAAAACAATCTTTACGATTCTATTAAATCCTCGCTGGAGGGAAATGTGCAAAAATCTTTGGTAAAATTCAAAAAAGGATCTTCTTGTTGCGTTGTTCTGGCTTCAAGGGGATATCCGGAAAATTATGAAGTTGGATTGCCGATTTCAGGAATTTCGGAAGCGGAAAAAATAAAAGGAATAAAAATTTTTCACGCCGGAACAAAATTTGAAAATAATTCTTGGATGACTGATGGCGGCAGAGTTTTGGGCGTGACATCTTATTCTTGCGATGGAATAAGCATTGCAAGAAAATTGGCTTATGAAGCCGTTTTAAAAATTAATGTTCCGGGAGGATTTCATTACAGGAAAGATATCTCTTTGATTGTATAACAAAATGAAAATAAAAAAAATAATTTTGGACAACATAAGAAGCTACAAACGCGAGGAGATGGAATTTCCCGACGGCTCGATTCTTTTGTCGGGAGACATCGGTTCGGGAAAAACGTCCGTTCTTCTTGGAATAGAATTTGCTCTCTTCGGATTGCAGCCGGGGCAAAAGGGCTCTTCTCTTTTGCGAAACGGAGAGAGCTCCGGCGGCATCGCGATTGAATTCGAAATAGACGGAAAATCAATAACGGTTGAACGCCGTCTTAAGCGCGGAAAATCGGTTTCGCAGGAAGAATGCTCGATAACAATCGACGGAGAACGAAGGGAAATCTCCGTTATGGAGCTGAAAAATTCGGTCCTCGGACTTTTAAATTACCCTAAGGAATTTTCAAAAAAACAAAATCTTCTTTACAAATTCACGGTATACACTCCGCAGGAGGAGATGAAGCAGATAATAACCGAAGACGCGGAGACGAGGATAAACACCCTGAGGCACATTTTCGGAATTGACAAATACAAAACGGTTTTGGAAAATTCGTCGATTCTTGCTTCAAAAATGCGCGAGGAGAAAAGGATAAAGGAAAATCTCGTCTCAAGCGTTGAAGGCGACAAGCAAGTTGTCGTATCAAAAGAAGAGGAGCTTGAAAATAAAAATTACAATTTGGATTCTGTTGAGAAAGAATTCTTTGCAAAGACCGAGGAAAGAAAAAGAGCTCAGGAAGAAAAAGACGAAATTGCAAAAAAAATAAATGAAAAAAGCAAGTTCTCGCAGGAGATAGAAAAAACAAAAATCGTGATTTCCGGAAAAAAGGACGCAATTGAAAAAAACAATTTTTCAATAAGGCAGTTGAACGTTCAGTTGAAAGAGCTTGACCTCTTGAAATTCGACGAGACGGAAATTCTCTCTTTGGAAGAGCAAATAAAATCTGAGAAAAGGCAAAAATCCGACTTGAGCAATTCCCTGATAAAAATTTCATCCGAGATAAACTCCATGAATTCAAAGAACAACGAAAGCGGCGACGTGAAAAACAGGATAAGCCGCCTTGATGTTTGTCCCGTGTGCCTTCAGGAAATAAATGTGATTTACAAAAACAACATTCTCAACCGCCTCAATCTTGAAATCTTTGAAAATCTTAAGAAAATGGAATCCATGAATTCCGAGAAAAGAAGCGCCGAATTGAAATTGTCGGAAATGGAGATGAAGATTTCCTCCGTTGAAAAGAAAATCGGCGATTATAAAATGGCGAGGATAAAAATTGAAAACGCCGATGAAAAAAAATTGCGCGTTTTGGAAATGGAGAATTCAAACAAATTGCTCGAGGGCGAGATAAATCTTTTGAGGG
The DNA here is from genome assembly GCA_016204145.1 of Candidatus Pacearchaeota archaeon. Classification (GTDB taxonomy): domain Archaea; phylum Nanobdellota; class Nanobdellia; order Pacearchaeales; family GW2011-AR1; genus JACQLK01. The sequence goes on from JACQLK010000025.1 coordinate 8,290, forward strand.
AAAAAATCGTTTCATTGGAAGATTCGCTCTCGGAATTCGGCAAATACGACGCGATTTTTGAGGAAAAGCAGAAAAAATTCGACATCGCAGCGAGGGAGGAGCGCGCGACTGAAATAAAAAAAGCCGAATTGAAAAAGGAAATAGAAATGCTGTCTGGGCAAATCCGCGACTTGAACGAGAAAATAAAAAAGACAGAGCAATTGAAGGCGCAGATAAATCATCTCTCGGAAATTGAAAACTGGCTTTCAAAAAAATTCATGCTGCTTATTTCCGTCATAGAGAAAAACGTCATGACGAAATTGAAGAGGGAATTTTCCTTGCTGTTTTCCGAATGGTTTTCAATGCTCGTCTCCGATTCATTTAACGTCCGCCTCGACGATGATTTCACGCCGGTTATAGAACAGCAGGATTATGAATTGGATTATTCGTATCTTTCCGGAGGAGAAAGGACCGCGATAGCCCTTGCATACCGCCTGGCTTTGAATCAGGTGATAAATTCCCTTTTAAGCAAAATAAAAACAAAAGACATTGTCATCCTCGACGAGCCCACCGACGGATTTTCATCGCAGCAATTGGATAAAATGCGCGACGTTTTGGCTCAGTTGAACGTCAAACAATTGATAATTGTCAGCCACGAGCAGAAAATGGAAAGTTTCGTCGACAACGTCATACGGCTGAAAAAATTAAACGGAATTTCCGCAAGAGAATAAAATGAGGATATTGAAAAATTCCGAAGAGGAAAAGGCGAAAAAATATTTTGAAATTGCAAAAACAGCCGCGCTTGATTCTCCGTGCTATCGCTCAAAATGCGGCGCCGCGATTGTCAGCGACGGAATAATCGTCGGCAGGGGGTTTAATTCTCCTCCCGGAAACCAGCGTCTTGAAAAATGTTTGAAAGACGATTTGCCGCCGGATTTCAATTCGGACAAGACGTGTTGCGTTCACGCAGAGCAAAGGGCTTTAAAAGACGCGCTGATAAGAAACCGTTTCAAATTGGAAAATTCGGCGATTTATTTTGTCCGGCTGGACCTGAACAATAACTTTGTCCCGTCGGAAAAGCCGTATTGCACTATTTGCAGCAAAGACGCTTTGGACTCCGGAGTAAAAGAATGGGTTCTCTGGCACGATTTCGGAATTGTCTCCTACGGCTCTTTTGAATACAACGAAATTTCCTTCGGAAGAAAAAAATGGACTCCGAAAAATTTATAATCTACATAAAATATAATCTTTGATGGGAAAAACTGAAAAAGACAAAGTGATATCTATAACAAGACAGGAAGTAGGGATAGTGGAAGCAATTGTGGGAGGTTCTCATTATGAAACAGATATTCTAGATGAAAAAGGGAGAATTCATAGTGGAGCAGGAAACACCTCGGAAGAATCTCAAAAAAATGCAAGTGAAAAATATAGAGAGGCACATAGAGATGATTCAATCTCTTCATCTTCAGATTCAGGCGACAAGGGAAACGATTCCGGAAACGGCGGAGGATGTTATTTAACAACAGCGTGCATTAGCGCAAGGGATTTGCCCGACAATTGCTTGGAGTTGAATGTTTTGAGGAATTTTAGAGACAGAATTTTGTTGCAAAATCCAACCGGAAGAAAGTCCGTTAAAGAATATTACAAAATCGCCCCTGAAATTGTTCAGTCAATCAATGAAAGAGGAAATTCAAGTGAAATTTGGAATTCTGTTTATCAAGATATAACAAAAGCGGTTCAACTGGTTTTATCAGGAGATTTTAACAGGGCGTTTGAACATTACAAGGAAATGACTTTGAGGTTGAAAAATTAAAACCAAAAAATTTATAAAACCCCTTGTTCTCGGATTCATAGTTCTAGGATACTTTCTGATATTATAAAATAAAATGGACGCTGAATTAAAAAATTCAATATTGAAGACGGGGACGAGCTTAGTCGGGATTATATGCAAAGACGGAGTTGTAATGGCTTCTGACAGGCAGGTAACTGGCGGGAGAAGTCTTGTAATGGATAAGAGTTTTCAAAAAACCAACCCTGTAAACGACTATCTTGTTGTGTCTTGGGCAGGGCAGGTTTCCGGAGCGCAAAGATTGTCAAAATTAATTGCGGCAGAATTAAAGATTAAAGAATTGAAATCAAGATCAAGACCGACGGTAAAAAAGGCGGCGAATCTTGTGGCATCAATAGCATATTCTGGAATAAGGCAACCCTCAATGGTTCCGGACATTGTTGACACGTTTATCGGAGGATTCAACGAAGACGGTTCTTGCGAATTATATGAGATTAGCGCAGACGGCGCTTTAATTCCCGTGAAAGATTATGTTGCAAACGGTTCGGGAATGACTTATATTCTGGGGCTTTTGGAAAGGCAATACAAAAAAAGCATGTCGGTCGACGACGGCGTCAAGTTGGCTGTTGAGGCGATAAAATCCTCGACGCAAAGGGATGTTTTCTCTGGACACGGAATTGACGTTTTCACCATAACAAAGGACGGAATAAAAAAAGTGGTTGAGCAGACGATTGAGCCAAATTACAAAGACGACAAATCCAAATAATTTTCATTTTTAATTTGCACATTCTAAAACAAGATGGATATTCTGAAGACAATAACTGAAAAACTAGGGGGAAAAATAAAGGACTGCGGATTTGAGGGCGCGAACATTGTTCTTTATACGGACAACGAAAGATTTTTCCGCGAAGGCGAGAGCGACATAAAAAAAATAGTCAACGAAATAAAAAAAAGAATCGAACTCCGCGCCGACGAGAGCATTCTCACGCCTCAAGAGGAAACGGAAAAGCAGATAAGAAAAATAGTTCCTTCCGACGCCGAATTGACAAACATAATCTTCGAACCGCAAAGAAGCATTGTCATAATCGAGGCAAAAAGGCCCGGGCTTGTCATTGGAAAAATGGGCTCGATTCTCGATGAGATAAAAAAAACGACTTTGTGGAATCCGCAAGTCCAAAGAAGCCCCGGAATAAAAAGCCAGATTGTCGAAAACATCCGCGAGGTTCTTTACGCAAATAACAATTACAGAAGAAAATTTTTGAACGACGCCGGAAAAAAAATTTACAAGGAATGGACTAATGAAAAAGCCGATTTGTGGGTTCGTCTCACGTTTCTCGGTTCTGCCCGCCAGGTCGGAAGAAGCTGTCTGCTCTTGACGACGCCGAACTCCCGCGTTTTGCTTGATTGCGGAATAGATGTTTCTTCTCAGGGCGAAGACAAATATCCTTATTTTAACATTCCGGAATTTGATTTGAACCAGCTCGACGCTGTCATCTTGAGCCACGCGCATATAGACCATTCGGGATTTTTGCCTTATTTGTATAAGATGGGTTACCGTGGTCCGACATATATGACCGCGCCGACGAGAGACATCGCCGCGCTTTTGGCTTTGGATTTTATAAGTGTCGCATACAAACAGGCGGAAAAGCCCTTGTTCGGCTCCGAAGACATAAAAGAAATGGTGAAGCACAGCATTTGCCTTAATTATAACGAAGTTACCGACGTGACTTCTGACATTCGTCTGACTTTTTACAACGCCGGACATGTTTTGGGAAGCGCCATGGCGCATTTGAACATCGGAAACGGCGCGCACAATCTGCTTTACACCGGCGATTACAAATACGGAAAATCCCGCCTTCTCGACCCCGCGATAACAATGTTTCCGCGTCTTGAATCCGTTATAACGGAATCAACTTACGGCGCGAAAACCGACGTGCTTCCGCCGAGAATTGAAGCCGAAGGAAAGCTTCTTGAATTGATTAACAAAACAATTGAGCGCGGCGGAAAAGTTCTGATCCCGGAATTGGGCTTGGGGCGCGCGCAGGAAACAATGATGATCCTCGAGGATGCGATAGAAACCGGAAGAATGAAAGACATTCCGGTTTACATCGACGGAATGATATGGGACATCAATGCGATTCACACCGCATATCCCGATTTTTTGAGCAGCAATTTGAAGTCAATGACATTTCAGGACAAAAATCCGTTCACGTCGGAAGTTTTCTCGCGCGTCGGTTCTCCTCAGGAGAGAAGAAAAGTCATTGAAGGAGGCCCTTGCGTCGTTCTTGCGACGTCGGGAATGCTTACGGGCGGGGCAAGTGTCGAATATCTTCGCGAATTCGCGGGCAATGAAAAAAATTCGCTGATTTTCGTTTGTTATCAGGGCGCGGGAAGTTTGGGAAGGCAGATTCAGGACGGCTTGAAAGAAACAAGAATGACCGTCGAGGGAAAAGAAGAGCGCGTCAAAATAAATCTCGAAGTTCACAATACTGTTTACGGTTTAACGGCGCACGCCGGAAGAAACGAGATAATGTCTTTTTTTTCGCGGATTTCGCCGAAGCCGAAAAGAATCATAATAAATCACGGCGAGGTTTCAAAGTCGCTGGATTTGGCGTCGTCGCTGTACAAACTTCACAGGATTGAAACAAACGTTCCGAGAATTTTGGAGACGCTGAAGCTGAGATAGAATTGAAAAAAAGCGGTTTTTGGTGTTTGAATGCCGAGGATGAAAATGAGATTTTTAATTATTTAAGAGAGGGCAATTGCATTTGATAGCGGCGGCAAAATAGGGAACGTCATCAATGTCCGGGCTTATGGTTCTCGCTTTCTTTAGAAAAGATTTCAGTTCAGACGAAGGTATTATTTCTATTTTATTTTCTAAAATAAACAGAAACTTGTAAAAATCTTCTTCATTTCTATGGGTCTTGTCTAAAATCTCATTTTTATGCTTAACTCAATTTTATCGGAGATTAATAATTCAGATGTTCCCGATTCTTTAATCAGAGCGGAGAATAAGACATTGGCGTCAACGACTAATCACATCAAATCTCCGCGTATTTTTTTGCAATTTTTTTATTGACTTCCCTGCCGAAATTCAGCGCTTCTTCTTCCGTCAATTCGCTGTCGAACTTAAAATGCTTCAAAAATTCCAATTGTTTAACTTTCTCAAGTATGGCAATTCTGGCTATCCGAACCAATTTATGTTTTTGGATTTCTCAAGGGTATCTTTCATTTCTTCCGGAATATTTATTCTTAATTCCATTTAAAAATCATAAGAAGGCAATATTTAGATTTTATGTTGAACGAAAATATTTAAAAACTCTTTTTTTCTATTACAAGAATGAAAAAGAGGGCGGGTTTATTCTCGAATATTTCCAATCGCGTTCTTTATTCGCTGATAACGCTTTTTGTTTTTGCAATAATAGGAGTGGGAGTTTATGCGGTCACAGCGCCGATTCCGGTAGGACATGGTTCTGAACAAGTAAACGTTGATATTGGCGGAACTGTGAAAACTTTGCAAGAAGCAATAGATGCTGGAGATTTCGGCGGAAGCGGTGGGGAGGGGTTAGATACTGCTGGAACTATTCGTTCAACATCTCAAACAGCCCCCCTAATCGGGGCAGGATTGGAGGTTATTTATCATGCTGGCGAAGGGTATCTGTCTTCAATAGATAGGTCGAGTGGCGATCTTAAGCCACTAAATCTTTATGGTTCTGATATAAAATTTTGCAATAGTGCAGGGTGTACTTCTAATACTGGTGGGGGCGCATGGAGTTCTTTTAGCAGAGAGGTAATTTGTACAAATACCGGGAGTTCTACTTCTTGTACTGGTACGGGTGCGTCTGGAAATACATGGACAGTTCCAAATGGAGTAAATGTAGTCAGAATTTTAGCTGTTGGCGGAGGCGGAGGCGGAGGGTCGGGTGCCTTTGGAGGCAGTGCATCCGATATGGGATCAGAAGGATCTGGGACAGGAGGCGGAGGCGGAGGAATTGTTTATCAGACATTTTTTATTAATTCAGGAGATCAACTTAAGATTTCTGTTGGTGCTGGAGGAGCAGGGGGCTTTTCTTCTGATGGAACCATATATAATGTATATCCTGGAAGGGCAGGCGGAGATACTAGTGTATTTAATTCCATGGATGGAATAGATATAAAAATAATTGCGACAGGCGGTAAAGGGGGCAGTAACGGTGCTTGCACACCCGGTGAAGGAGGTATAGCATACATTCATTCTTCATCATACCCTTCAAGTATAATTAACAGCGGAGGTAGGGGAACTAATGATATTAATGGACCATGTTCTTCTGGTTTGGCACAGAATGGAATAAATGCTATTGGTATCGGAGGTTCTGCTGGAAATGCCGGGATGTTTGCAGATAGAACGAACAGTAAAGGAGGCGGAGGCGGAGGCGGTTCTTATGGAACAGGAGGAAACGGAGCAACCCATACTCTTATCTATTCTGGAGGTACCCCCTATTTACAAGACCGGATTTTGGCTACAAGCGGTTCCGCGAATGGAGGCGGAGGAGGCGGAGGAGGGTTTGAGGACGATAATTATGATTATTATTCTTTCAAGGCCGGTGCTGCTGGCGCCTCCGGCGTCGTGAAAATTTATTATTAATCCCTTCACAAAAAAGCATTTTCTCGCGTTTTTTCAATGGAAATATTTTTAAATTGTAAATCATTCCGCATTTGATGGAAACGGAAATTAAAGATGTAAAGCGGGATTTGGAATCGCTTAAAAAAATTGTTAGTGAAATGAGGGAGAGAATGATTGACGAGGACAGCATAATGACAGAAGAAGATTATGATGCCCTTCTTGCTGCAAGGGAAGAAAAAAAACGCAATGAATTGACAAGTTTTGACGATTTGAAAAAAGAGCTGAAATTATAAGATGTTCTCGGTTTATTTTGCAAATCAAGCCAAAAAGTTTCTAAAAAATGCCGACGAAATATTGTCTGAAAGAATTATGTCCAAAATTGAGAAACTAAAAGATAATCCTGTTCCGAGCGATGCCAAATTTCTTGAGGGAGTTAAGGGAAAGATTTTCAGGATAAGAGTTGGCGATTACAGGATTCTTTATGAAATATTTCATGGCGAAAATCTAATATCTGTGAATAATATCGATAAGCGTTCAAAAGTTTATAAATAGGATTTACGGAATTAGTCATAATTTTTATGTTATTTTTCTGTATCTTTTTTATGACGGCACCGTAAAAATTTATTATTTATTATTACGCAAGAAATTCTTTTCTTATTAATTTTCCCAACGCACAGCAGTAGCATGCTACTAACCCCCCAAGAAAAACGCAAACTTATTTTTTATTTTTCC
>JACQLK010000030.1 GCA_016204145.1 Candidatus Pacearchaeota archaeon
AAAAAAATGCATATATTGCAAAAAAGAAATTTCCGACGGAAGTGTGATTGATTTCTGCGAGCCGTGCGGAATCGGCGTCTGGGGAAGAAAGATGTTTGACGCGATAAAAAAGAACATGGAAGACGCCAGAGAAAACGGAACGCTTGTTTCTACAAACACAAACCCGGATTTCGGGGAAAAAATCGGAAGTTAAGTTCTTAGAATTCCCGCATTCCAAAGATAGCTTTTTAAACAAGAATTTTGTCGGTAGAATATGGCAAACAGGAAACAAATAAGGGCGCGGGGAAACGTGCCTTTCAGCAGGTATTTTCAGAAACTCGAACAGGGGGAAAAAGTCGCTTTTGCCAGGGAAAGGGCGATGCCTTCAGATGTTCCGGGAAGATTTCAGGGAAGAACCGGAGAGATTGAAGGAAAGCGCGGAAGATTTTACATCGTCAAAATAAAAGACAGCGACAAGGAAAAGAGATTCATAATCGACCCCGTTCACCTGATAAAAATAAAACAAATCCAAAAATGACAATAAAAAACAGCGAGTCGTTGAGCATGCCGGAAGTCGAAGAGTATCTTGACAAAAGTTCGGACTTGACAAAATTCATAAAAAAATTCACGAAGGAAACGCCAAAGTCGGCGGTCGAGATGAGAAAAGAGATTGAGATGTTGGACGTGATGAAAATCAAGCCGGAGCACATTTCAAAAATAATCGACATTTTGCCGGAGAATCACGAGGACATTAATAAAATTTTCACGGATGTGAGTTTAGATGACGAGGAGTCAAAAAAAATACTTGACGCAGTTAAATCAAACAAATAAGAAAAATGAACAAAGAAGAATACGCGATTGTGTTAGATTATTTGCCGAACGGATATCCTCTGGAGAAGAAAATGATGCCGATAGCGCAGGCCGTGGGAGAGAAAACGCCCATATTGCTTGAACTTGTCCCGCGAAGGGGGGTTTCGCTTGAAGTCGGAGAAAAGGTCTACATCGGCGACGGCAAGAGGGACAAAATATATTACATTCTCGGAAGAATGCAGCGGGAAAAAATAACAGAAGCCGCAAAAGAGCAGCTCGGCAGGTTCATAGAAAAATTTGTAAAGGAGCACGAACAAGAATTTGTCGAGTTTTTCAACGGCGCGGAAGCGATAAACAAGAGAGTCCATCAAATGGAACTGCTTCCGGGACTCGGAAAAAAATACACGAAGGAAATACTCGCGCAAAGGGAAATAAAAAAATTCGACTCCTTCGAGGACATAAAGAAAAGAATCCCGAATCTTCCGTTCCCGGAAAAAACAATAGAGAAAAGAATTTTCCAGGAATTGACGGAGTTTGAAAGGTACAATCTTTTCACAATGAACTGAAACAATGGAACAAAAAATAAAGATTCAAAACAGAGAAGAAAAAAACGAAGAAAAGTTAGTGAGAATCATGTCCAAAGACATCGAGGGAAAAATGAAAATTTATCCCGGCCTGACGAAAATAAAGGGAATTTCGTGGGGAATTTCCAACGCCGTCTGCAAAATTCTCGGAATAGACAAAAACAGAAAAATCGGCTCTCTTGCCGAAGACGAAATAAAAAAAATTTCCGATTTCATGAAAAATCCAAAAATTCCGCCATTTCTTGTCAACAGAAGATTTGATTTTGAAACCGGAGAAGACAGGCATCTCACCGGAACGGATTTGGATTTCAGAAAGGATTTTGACATAAAACGCCTGAAAAACATAAAAAGCTACAAGGGAATGAGGCATCAGCTCGGACTGCCGGTAAGGGGACAGAGAACAAAGGGGCATTTCAGAAGAAACAAATCAAAGAGCGTTGGAATTAAAAAGAAAGTTGCGGTAAAAAAAGCAATAGAAAGATGAAGAAAAAACACAAGCAATATTCAAGACCGAAAAGGCCGTTTGACAAGAACAGGATAATTGAAGAGGAAAAAATAAAAAATGAATTCGGATTGAAAAACAAAAAGGAAATATGGAGGTCCGAAGCGCGAATAAAGGACATAAGACGAAGGGCAATAAGTTTGATACAGTCAAATCCGGAGGAGCAAAAAAAATTCTTTGAAAAATTGGGCAAAATAGGGTTCAAGGCGAATTCAATCGCGGACGTTCTTTCGCTGGATAAAAAGGACTATCTGAGAAGAAGATTCCAAACGGTCGTCGTGTCAAAAAAAATAGCCAGGACGCCAAAGCACGCAAGACAGCTTATTGTCCACAGAAAAATTCTTGTCGACGGAAAGGCCATAAACAGTCCGTCATACATTGTTCCCGTCGGACTTGAGAGCAAAATCTCTCTGAAAACAAGAGAAAAATCCAAAAAAGTCGCGGGAGAAGATTCCCGAATTGCGCAAGAAAAAAATGAAGAAGAGCCGGAAAATAAAACAGAGATTCCCGCGGAGATTTCATTATGAGCGGGCAAATTCTTGAAAAGGAAACAGAAGACGTCCGGGATAAAGAGGAAAAAATAAAAAGAATTTCCGCCAACGAAAAATCGGAAGAAATTTCGCCCGAAAAAAAGAAAAAAGAGACAGAAGCGATTGTGAACATTTACACTTCTTTCAACAACACGCTCGTACATGTGACAGACATGTCTGGAAAAACAATAACAAAAGTAACGGGCGGGATGGTAACAAAACACGACAGATTGAAGGCGAATCCGACAATCGCGATGTTCATTTCAAAGAGAATCGCGGAGAACATAAAGGATTTGGGAGTAAAGGCGCTTTTCGTAAGAATCAGGGCGAAGACAAACAGCCCCGCGCCCGGACCGGGAGCAAACGCGATAATAAAAAGCTTGTCAAGGGAAGGTTTTAAAATAATAAACATTCTTGATACAACGCGCGTTCCCAGAGGGGGACCGAAACAGAAAGGCGGAAGAAGAGGGAGGAGAGTATAATGAAAATCATAGAAAAAAACGAAAACAAGATTGTATTTGAGGCGGACATAAAAGACGTTTTGGCAAACGCAATAAGAAGATATGTCAATCACATTCCGACCTTGGCCGTCGATGAAATTGAAATCTCGAAAAACGACTCGCCGCTTTACGACGAGATGATTGCAAACAGAATCGGCTTAATTCCCTTAAAGGCAGACAAGTCGGGGAAAAAAGAGCCGAAGATAAAACTTAACGTCAGCAAAGAAGGGATGGTTTATTCGGAAGAAATGAAGGGCGAGGCAAAACCGAGTTACGACAGAATTCCGATAACTTATCTTAACAAAGAACAGGAACTTGAACTTGAAGCGAGCACGAAAATCGGAACCGGAATCGAGCATTCAAAATTCTCGCCGGGAATGATTTTTTACAGAAATGTTTCGGAGATTTCAATGGACAAAAAAATGAAGGAAAAAATAAAAGCGATGATTCCAAACAGCGAGATAAAAGAAAAGGGGAACAAAATATCCGTTCTTGACAACGGGAAAAAAGAGATTGTCGATTTGTGCGAGAGCATTTGCAACGAAGACGGAGAAAAGCCGGAAATTGAAATCAAAGACGAGCTGATAATCACGGTAGAATCGTTCGGGCAGATTTCTCCCGAGGAAATTTTCAAAAAATCGATAGAGGAGCTTGAAAAAGACCTTTCAGAGATTTCTAAAAAAATGGAGAAAGATTAGACGATTCCAACTTGTTCTTAAAAAGATATTTTCCGTCGGTTATTTAAAGTAAAAAATTATGAAAATTATAATGCGGAGTTGCCGGAGAACTCGCGCCCGCGTTTGCGGCAGACATTTGCCTTCGGGATAAATGCAAACGCAAGCTCTCGGGTCAAACGAGTTTTCCCACCCCCTATGCGGAGTTGCCGGAGCGGTCAAACGGGCGAGGTTTAGGCCCTCGTAGCTTAGTGCTTGCAAAGGTTCGAATCCTTTACTCCGCATTTCATAATGCTGAAAGCATTATTATAATTAGAAAGGATGAGATAAATCAGTTTAAACAGACAGGGAAAGTGTGTGTGAGAAAACCGTAGGTTGTCTTCATTCAAATCCTTTACTCAGCATAATTTGAAAACTAGTTTTTATTTTTACACTCAGGGCAAAGATCCTCTGAACCTAAAAAAAGTTTTTTGCATTTTTGACAATTTCGATAAATCCCGATCAGAGTTGTAGTAGAAGGAATAGACGTAATATATGGTCTATACACTTCGTATGAGGTAGTCGGAGTAGTGCTATAAGGATTATATGTTATGTTTGCTCCAGAAGTAAGGGCAAAACTTGTTGAAGCCCCCGAGAAATAACTATTTGGGATAGATGAAATTTCTTGTTTTTGGAGATCATATAAATCGTTAACTTTTTTTTCAATTTCTTTTTCTTTTTTTGTGATTTCAGACTGAACTTTTTCTAATTCTTCCCTTTTTTGTTTTAACCCTTTCTCCAGGTCTGTTTTCTTCTCATCCTTAGATTTCTTGAGAAACTCAATTTCTCTACTTATTTGTTGCATTTTTATTTTGTCTTTTTTTTCACTTATAGACAATTCTCTAAGTTCGATTTCTTGTTGCATTCTTTTTTTAGTTAGTTCACTTAGTTTATTCCTCTGTTTTTCAGATTCTGTCCAAAGATACCCTCCAAAAAATAAGAATAAAACAGACAAAACAAAAGAAATGGAATGTGTTACTACTTTTGTTAATGATAAAGAATTCCAATTGAGATTATTTATATAAAACGGATAAAAACCAAAGATAAATAATATTACTCCTATAGATAATAAAAAAGTGTGTGGGTAGTTATACTTCAAATCAATCATTATAACAAACGTCTTTTCTTTCTTTTAAATTTATTGAACTCTTAAATAACAAGTTTTATAAATCATTTTTTTCTCTGAATTTCATAACCTGCGAGCTAACGCGACAGTAGGAATAACTACTTCTGTTGCTCCCTAAATAAAATGAAATCAACAACGAAAATAAAGGAACAGGCGGGAAGGAAAACAAACAGCGAATTAACCGCGACAATCCGCGATTCGGCGAAGAGCGAGAACTGGAAAAGCGTCGCGCACATTCTTTCCATGCCGCGAAGAAGCAGGACGGAAATCAATCTTGACGAAATCGAGGCGGAAGCAAAAGACGGAGAAAACATCGTCGTTCCGGGAAAAGTTCTCTCGCGCGGAGAGTTGAACAAAAAAATAAAAATAATCGCGCTGAATTTCTCAGAAAAAGCAAAAGAGAAACTTTCAAAAAACAAAGTCAATTTTTCTACAATCGCCGAAGAAATTAAAAAGAATCCCGACGCAAAGGGATTGAGGATTTTGAGATGAGATTGGGGAAATTGGAAGTCAATTTGGAAGAATTGCAAAGATTCATAGTCAAAGCCAAAAAAAAGGGCTACGCGGGAAGCGGTGAAAAAATCAGATTAGCCGACGGCTCCAAGATATTTATATTTCAAGAGGGAAATTTGCATTATGCAGATAATTATTCCGGATCAGAACAAGCGCCGGGTTTTGAATTAGTAAGATGGCAAAATGAAAAAGGGCCTTGGATTTGGCTTATGTCTTATTCCGGCGGAATGAATCCTAGATTTTTTGGCGATGAAGATTTATCTAAAGAAACATTTGAATTTTTAAAAAAGGCGCTGTCACAGGTCAGCATTAAGAATCCGTTCAGAGGACCGCCAAACTATGAAATCGGAGATTTTAGTTATGCAATGAATTTCGTCGGAGATTTCAAAAGGTTTTCCGGAAAGGAACAAATACTTGACAAAAGGCTAAAAACAGAAGTATTTTCACAAAATTTTAACGGGGGTTTGGCAATACCAAAATGAAAAATAAATTTTTCAACATAAAAAGCGAGGGGACGCCCCTACGCATTGCCCCCGAAAATAAAGAAAGGAGTTTTGCATAATGAAAAACAAATTTCAGCATAAAAAGGAGAACTTTTCATAATGAAAGTCATAGACGGAAACGGCGCGGTTCTCGGACGGCTTGCGAGTTATGCAGCAAAAGAAGCGCTAAAAGGCGAGGAAATCGCTGTTGTAAATTGCGACGAAATTATCATTACCGGAAACAAACAGGATATAAGGGAAAGGTTTGAAGAAAAAAGAACAAAGGTCGGAAGCCAGCAGAGCGGTCCGAAAATTTCAAGGGACATTGCAAAAATGGTCAAGAGAACGATAAGAGGAATGCTCCCAAATCCGAGGTACAGCGGGGTCGGAAGAAAAGCATTTCAAAGAATAAAATGTTACAGGAGAATTCCGAAAGAACTTGAAAGCGCGAAAAAAATCGAAATGAAGGGCAAAAAAAGAAAATTCGTAAAAATCAGCGAGGTTAATTTAAGATGAACATAAGAATAATCACTTCTGGAAAACGGAAACGAGCGGTTGCGCGCGCGGTTCTGACAGATGGCGACGGAAAAATCACGATAAATGGAAAAGACCACAAGACGCTGCAAAATTTCGACATGCTGAAAATAGAAGAGCCGATAAGAATTGCAGAGCATGTTTTGGGGAAGAAAAATTTCAATGTCGCCATAAATGTTCGAAGCGGCGGAGAAAAAGGGCAGATAGAAGCGGCGCGTCTTGCGTTGGCGAGGGCGATTTTGGAATTTTCAAAATCCAAGGAACTTGAAAAAGAATACCAGAATTACGACTGGAGCTTGCTCATCGCGGACGTGAGAAGGAAAGAGGCATACAAGCCCGGCGACTCAAAGGCAAGACGCAAAAGGCAAAAGAGTTTTAGATAATTATTTTATTCCCAATTTTTCCATCTTATTTTGCACGTGATTGAACAAAGTTGTTGAAATTATCGGCTTGTGCTCCCCGTTGTAAATCTGGTTGTTAAATTTTATTTTTCCTATATATGTGAAATTTTTCAATATTTTTTTCAAACCGTTTACGGAAAGCTTGTGTTTTTCGGAAATTTTTCGCAAACTCATTTCTCCGTTGAGAAATTCCGAGAAAATATCTTCAACTTCCTGAAAATTTTCCGCGGGAATCAGAGTTTTGTTTTCCAAGGCGTATCCAAACGGAACGCGGGACATTAATTTTCCATTTACGGCTTTTTTTATCATGCCTTTTTTCTGTTTCTCGCCGCGATTTTCGGAGAATTTTTCAAGCTGATCTTTCAACTCCTCAATTTGCCTTTTCAACTCCGAGTTTTCTTTTTTCAGAGGGGAGATTTCATCTTCGGACATTTTAAATTTTAACGCCAAAC
>JACQLK010000031.1 GCA_016204145.1 Candidatus Pacearchaeota archaeon
AAATGCATAGAATAGGTAGGAGCGTCGAACCTTGCTTTTCGGAGCAGGGGGAGCGAACTTGTAATACTACCCATTTTTGATAAAGTTGCTTACTATTTTATAGGACACCAACAGGCGGGCAGTTTGACTGGGGCGGTGCCCTGTCGAAAAAATATCGATAGGACCCAAAGATAAGCTCACCTAGCTTGGAAATCTAGGGTTGAGTGCGAGGGCAAAAGTCTGACTGACTGTATTCTGAACAGCAAGGAATGCAGGTACGAAAGTAGGGCCTAGTGAACCCACGTGCTCATTTAATAGGAGCCGTGTCTGATAGAAAAGTTACCCCAAGGATAACAGGCTTGTCGCGCCCGATAGTCCATATTGACGGCGCGGTTTGGTACATCGCTGTCGGCTCTCCCTATCCTGCGCGTGCAGAAGCGTGCAAGGGTGTCGGAGTTCACGCATTAAAAGGGATCGTTAGCTGGGTTAAGAACGTCGCGAGACAGTTTGTATAATATCTAATAGGCGTGTTGTTGTCTGAGTGAAACAAGTCGGTAGTACGAGAGGAACCCGACTTGGATGCCTCTGGTGAGCGGTTGTTATGAGCAGGCCGCGTAGCTACGCATTATGTGGATAAGAGCTGAATGCATCTAAGCTCGAAGCCATCCGCAAAACGAGACAACAGAGGCCGTCGAAGAAGACGACGTTGATAGAGTTGGGATGTAAGATTCAAGCTTCGGCGAGAATTTCAGTCCACAACTACTAAGAGCTTCAATAACATTTTAAAAAGTTAGCAGGACTCCAGTGCTTATTGAGTTGTTGAGAAATATTTTTTTCTAGAAAAGAATAATTTTTAGTAAGAACGCTATAATAAAGAATAAAGAAACTGAAAATTCATAGTCCCAAATTCCTATATCCCAAGAGTAATTTTTCAAAAAATCTTTCAAATCCAAATTTTCCAAAATTCTTTCTGAGATTAATGAAAAGATTAAACTTGTAAAAAGCCAAACAAAAATATTAGTTAAGTTATTTGTATCAAATTCAAAAAAAGCAAAGATAATTGCTAAAAAGAAAAAGATATTTACTAAAACCTTTATTAATTCTTTTTTATTCATCTTTCTTAAAATTATTTCTTACTTAAATTCCTTTCCCCTTTTCAGAATCAAATAACATCCCTCTTCCTGAAAGTGCCGTCTGGAATCGGACAGTAGGCAGGACTTTTTTCTTCCGACTTTGGCGGATTTAAATCTTTTTCGTTTGGATTTTCCAAATCTTTTTGTTCGTCAAATATTATTTTAAAAGACGCTTCCTCCTCAGGACGATTAATCCCGTCGCGGTATGTCGTCATCTCAAGTGGTCCGATCAAAACGTGCACCCCTCCTTCTCTTTTTGCGATTAAATAAGTAAATCTCAAATCCAAACGCCCGTCGTTATCAAGGTCGTATGCCTTTTCGGTATACTCTCTGCCGCCATCGCGATAATACGATTCCGCAATCAATTGTTCCGGCCTCGGAACGGGAACATCACTTATGTTTATTGTGCGCATTTCTTCCCCATATGCAACATTTGCAGAAGTCATCGCTCCGAGAAATCCAAGCAATGCAACCAAACCTGTCTGTTTTTTCATCAAACCATCTGATTAAATTCTTTTTAAGAATTGTTGTGATAAAAAATAATTAATAAATAAAAAATAAAATAAAAAATTTACTTAGTCCTTGAAGGTCATGTAAATCATGTACAGTGCCGCAAGTCCGACAAGTCCGTAAACAATCTGGACAAGAATTGGCCATGCCCCAAGAAGCGACTCAACGACATTCCAACCTCTGTTTATTGCCATAAGTCCCCAGTTCAAACCGCCGACAATTACCAGGACGAGCACAACCCAGTCCAAAACGCTTTTCTCCATTTTACCTCCTTTTAGATATTTATTGAATGTATTTACAAGTTATGATGATATAAAAACCTATCTGAAAGCGATAATATAATTCAAAATGCCGGCGAATGAAACCCAGACGAGATACGGAATCAAAAGATAGGAAGCTGTTTTGCTTATCCTGTACGTCGTGAAAATCATCGCGGCGATTGAAAGCCAGAGAAAAATCAATTCAAAAAACGCCAAATATGAATTTTTAAATCCGAAAAAAATAACGCTCCACAAAAAATTAAGAAATAAATTTATTCCAAAAACAATCGCTATGCTTTTTTTCTCGTTTTTATTTTTCGCCGATGTCCATGAAAGGTAAAGTGAAATCGCAATTAGGAAAAATAAAATATTCCACACAATAGGAAAGACAAAATTCGGCGGGGTTATCGACGGCTTTATGGAATTGTACCATTGCGAATTCACCGACGAAGAAGTTAAAACGCTTCCAAGAAACGCGACGGCATAAACCGCAAAGAAAGAAAAAGCGAGAACTTTCCAGTTTGGTTTTTTCATTTTCATAAACAAATTACAAAAGCAAAACTTAAAAACCCTTTTCTTGTTTCTTTTTTGCAAGTCGGGCAGTTAACTTCGGAATTTGCCGTTAAATCGGCGAGAATCGGAAAATCGATTTTAATTCTGAGCGAAGGTCCGTCCACCGCAGAAGAACCAAGGTTCTTCCGCACCATCTCCTTTCAGGAGCAAGGTTTTCCGAACCACTCCTTTGATGGGTTTGCCGTCGAAAGACGGGCGCCGCGAGGCGCAGCGCTGCCACAGAAACGACACAGCCGTTTTTGAGTTATGAAGTTTGCGCGGAACTTTGAAAAAACGGATTTGATGAAACGAGTATCTCAATCGGTGCAACTCCAAATGGAGGCATAGTTGAATGTTAACAAATTCCGTTCGTTAAAGACGAGGAATTACAGAAGGCGGCCTACGCCCGACTTGCAATTTTAAAAATTCGGATACGGAAGACCGAGAAAATTTATGAGAGATTTTAGATTTTCTTTTGTTTCGTAAAAAATTTGTATGTTTCCGTTGTTATCAACATATCTTAAGACGCATCCTTCAAGCAAATAATATCTGTCCGGATTATTGTTAAAATATTTTCCTTTACTCTTAATTCTTTCCATCGCCGTCTTTATTTCACTTGATTTGACTCTTTTCAAATCTGCTCTCTCTGTAGATGAAGTTGTTGAATGAGAAGTATAAAGAACGGAGTCGTTTGAAATTTTTAACTCGAGTGATTTCATTCCCATAATTTAAACAGAAAATATTTATTTATAAGAACTCTTGTGATTAACAACAAGTTTAAAAAACAAACGGATTTTAAATTTAGGGGGACGTAGCTCAGCGAGAACACGAAGTTTTCTCGCGCACTTTCCGGTTTGAATTCGTTTAAACCGATTGGTTCGCTGCGTCGCCAAAATTCCCAAGGGGACGTAGCTCAGTAGCCTTATGGCGCTAATCTACGTCTTTTGTTTGAACGGGGACGTAGCTCAGCGGGAGAGCACATGACTGAAGCTCATGGTGTCCGGGGTTCGACTCCCTGCGTCCCCATTTACGCTCGCGCTTTCGCACTCGCTTATCAATTGCTTCGCGTCGGAATTTTTCACGACGCTCTGCTAATAAAAAAGATTAATGCAAAGAATTTAATCGCGATTTTTACGATGATGCGAAAGAGATTTTATGTTAACATTTGTTTTCTTCGGGGCGGGCGGGAATAGAAATAAATGAGCGAAGAGGATGAAAATAAATTTTAGAATTCAGCCAAAGGTTTTCTCAACGGCTTTTTCAAGGTCTCCAAGAGCAATTGGTTTTTTCAACGGCTTTAATTTTTTACCAAAATATTCTATTTTTCCGGGATAGTCGCCGCTCATAAATACGATGGGATATTTTTTCCCTTTTTCCTCAAGGCGTTTAGCCATCTCAATGCCGTTTAAAATCGGCATATCTATGTCGGAAATTATTCCGTAAACGCCTGAATCAATTTTTTCTATTTTTGTCAGAGCATCCTCGCCATTTGCCGCGGTTTGAACGTCATATCCTTTTCCAGTTAAAAATCTTGAAAAAACATCCCTAACCATGATATCGTCGTCAACCAAAACAATAGTTTTTTTGCCGCCCATAAACAATTAGCAGATTAGTATTTTAAAAAGATTATTGTGATTAGATTAATTAACGTTTTCCGGAAGAGGCAAGAAATAATCTCTTAACCCAACTGTTTCAGCGACAACTTGAGAAATATCCATTCCCATAGAATCACACCATTCTCTCATTTTTTGTTCTGTTTCTTGAAGAGTGGACGCTCCTCTTATTAAATCTTCATAAAGATTTATTTTTCTTATTTCTTCCCGGGCAAAATCTCTTCTTTCCTTATCTCTTGAATGAAGCAATCTTCTGTAAAATTCCAGTCCCGGCGCAGACATAAATGTAATCTCTCTGGCATGTTTGCGATGTTCGTTTTCAGGATAATATACCTTTCCCGCGAACCAATTTACATGATCAAATCCGTCTTCAGTTATTCCCCTGATTCGTCCTTCCAAATAAAATCCTTTCCCATAGGGGAGAATGAATTTTTTAACAGTGCAAAGAGGATTTGTCCGATAATCATATCTCATAATATCCCCAACATTTTTGTAATTATAAATATTTGTATATTAAATTATAGAATTTTTCTTCTTTCATTTCTCGTCAGCCAGTTATTCACAATCTTCAAACATTTTTTCTGGTTTTGATGCGTCAGCATTTTTATCGCATTGTCAAATGAAAGCCATTTGTATTCCGCATGTTCTCGCGGGTCGATTTTAATTTTGTCTTTTTTTATCTCGGCGGCGTAAAGAAAATAAAATTGTCCTTTGAATCCAGGGCGTTCGGGAAATTTTCTTTTATACAGGTAGCTTCCCTTGTAATTGAATTTTTTTATTTTCAGCGGAATTGCCGATGTTTCCTCAAACAATTCCCTCTTAACAGCGTCGAAATATTTTTCATTTTTCTCAATTCCGCCCTTTGGAAATTCCCATCCTCTCCAATGAAGTTTTCTTTTAAAAACAAGATAATAAATTTTATTTTTTTCAAGAGAATAAGTAACTATGAAAACCGCCTTGCGATATTGATTTATCATATACTTTGCAGGATAACATTATTTTTAAACGAATTGATTGTTTTTGTTTCATGAATTATAGATATCTGGCTGAGGATTCTGAAGTTTGCAAAGATTTAGAAGAAAGAATGAAAAAATTTGATGAATATTTTGTAATTCACGGTTCTATGGGCACGGGTCTTATCATAAGCGATAATAAGATTGCGGCAGATATACATAAATCCAACAATGTCACAGCAATAGAACCGGAAGGGACGGGAAAAATTGAAAAGATAGCACTTAAGAATCCAAAAGGAGAAGAAAAGAGCGCAACGATATTTTACGCGGATTTTAATTCTGCTTCGGCTTTAATCGGAAATTCGGTTTATTCTGTAAGATATAGTTCTGCAAAATAATTTTTATTCCGGCTTCATCCTTCCCCATTTTTCCAGCGCTTGTTTCAATTCAACATTTTCCGAACGCTTTGCAAATTCTTCAAGAGAGATTTTTTTATTTGTTGCCTCGATTGCCTGCATCGTCGCCTTCGCGCCCGCGCGAGTTCCCTTGGGATGCCCGTGAATTCCTCCCGAAACAAGAAGTATCATTTCTTTTCCATAAATATTCATAACATTTGGCACAAGCCCGGGATGCAATCCTCCCGAGGTAACGGGAAACGCGGGCTTGATGTTTCCCCAATCCTGTTCGAGAAGGATTTTTTTGTATTCTTTCACGCGCGTTTCGCGAAGGATATTTGCAATTGACAAGACCTCTTCTCTGCTGCCGACGAGTTTTCCTACAGAAGTTCCGGAATGGATTTGGTCAACGCCGATTAATTTCATTATTTTCGCGATGAATTCCATAGTCATTCCGTGTTTTGGATTTCTGTCAAACGACGCGTGCATTGCGCGATGCGCGTGAATAGCCATCTCCATGTCTCCAAGCGTTTCGCGAAGAGTTTGCACCGACGCTGCTCCGCAAGTCACGACATCAATCATCGCGTATTTGAATCCGTGCTCATGCAGGAATTTCGCGCGCTTTTTCATTTCCTCAACTTCTCCTGTTATGTTTATGAAAGCGTCTTTGATTTCTCCTGTTTCCTTCTCCGCTTTGTCGCGGAGCTTTGCCATGAGAACGACGCGCTTGTAAAAATTATTGAAGCTTGTCGAAGTTAAATTCTCGTCGTCTTTCACGCAATCAAATCCTCCGAGCCACGTCTCAAATCCTATTTGCGCGTGCTCTTCCGCGCTGAATCCGATTTTCGGCTTTGGAACCGCGCCTGTCAAAGGGCGGTTGTAAACTCTGAAATATTTTCTCAACCCCGAGATTCCCAAATTCGGGCCGCGGAAATTTTTTATATAATCCCTAGGCAAAGAAACGTCCACAAGCCGAAGATTTTTCAGCGCCTTCATTCCGAAAATATTTCCGGCAATTCCGGAAAGCAATTGAGGCATGTTTCCCTTTTCCCACAAATCAAAAGGATAAGCGACGTGAACAAAATTTCCTTCTATTTTGTAAGCGGTCGCCATAAGCTTTTTCATTCTCGGCGGCAGTTTGAACAAAGTCGTCCAAGTTCCCGTCGACGATTCCGAGGCGATTCTTCCGATTGCATCCGCTTTTGTCACTCCCGCATTCGGCTCAAAATAAAACAGAACTTTCAAGTCGTTTTTTTTCGGCTTGTATTTCAAATCAATGAAATCGTGATACCATTCAACTTTTTTCATTTTTACCTCTTTTTTAAATTTATTATTTCAATTATTCTCCAACTAACTTTATATAATTTGCGAGAATTATATTTTAGGCGGACCAGTGCCGCTTATGAATGAACCTTCTTTAGCATCATCAACTTTAAATCCTAAATTATATATTTGGTCTCTTAATCTATCGGCGGTTTTCCAATCATGTTTTTCTCTTGCCTTTTTTCTTTTTTCAATTAATTTTTCAATTTTTTTATCCTTTTCTAAATATAAAAGATTTAATCCCAAAACCTTATCCATTTTTTCTATAGTTTTATATTTTCCTTTAGATTTTTCATCTCGAACGAAATCCCACAAAACCTGCAGGGCATTTGGAATATTTAAATCGTCATTTATTTCTTCTTCAAATCTAGCCAAATATTCTTTATTTAAGTTAGAATCATAATTAATATTATGAACAAAATCATTTCTTATTTTCAGGGTCAATTTTCTTAATCTTTCATACGAATTTTTCGCCGATTCCAAATTTTTCAACGAGAAATCCAACGGCTTTCTGTAATGCGTTGTAAGGCACAAATATCTGAAAGACAAAGCGGGGAATTTTTGTTCTTCAAGCTGCGAAATCGTGTAAAGCCCGCCTTTTGATTTTTAAATTTTTTCGCCTTCATGCGTCAAAAAAGCGCCGTGCATCCAATAATTCACAAATTTTTTTCCCGTTGCATTTTCCGATTGCGCAATTTCGTTTGTGTGATGAATGGGAATATGATCCATGCCGCCGGTGTGGATGTCAAAATGCTCCCCGAGATATTTCATCGACATTGCAGAGCATTCAATATGCCATCCGGGAAATCCGACGCCCCACGGAGAATTCCATTCCTGCTGCCTTTTTCCATCCGAAGAAGACGAGAATTTCCACAACGCAAAATCCGTGGGGTTTATTTTTTCTCCGAGAGATATTCTTTTTCCGGCCAGGATATTTATTTTTTTCAGGCGCGCCAACTTTCCGTAATTTTTTGATTTCGCGGCGTTAAAATAAATTCCGTCTTCTGTTTCGTAAGTCAGCCCTTTTTTCTCAAGTTTTTTTATAATTTCTATCTGCTCTTTTATGTGCTCCGAAGCCCTTGGAAATTTCTCCGGAAAAATTATATTGAGTTTTTCCAAATCGTTTTTGAGAGCATTGAAATAAAATTCCGCGATTTCCCCCGCGCTCTTGCCTTCTTTTTTAGCGGCTTTTTCCATCTTATCCTCTCCCTCGTCGGCATCGGAGGTCAAATGCCCGACATCCGTTACATTGATTATATGCCTGACAGAATAACCGTTGAAAATCAACGTTCGCTTCAGAATATCCGAGAAGACATAAGTCCTCATGTTGCCAATGTGCTGATACCAATAGACCGTCGGACCGCAGGAATAAATTCCGACGACATCTTTGTTAATCGGCTTGAATGTTTCTTTTTTTCTCGTCAGCGTATTGTAGAATTTCAAAACCATTTGAAAATGAAGGAAATAGAAATTTTTAAACCAAGCGGTTATTTTATTTCAACATCAACGCTTGCTCCGCCGCTCAAATAAGTTTGCCCGCCTTTTTCTATATTTATGCTGTATCTTATGTTGCAAAGAGGCGTGCTCTCGGGAATATTAAATCTTACAAGACGCGGAGGATCCAATGAACTCCCGGAAATTATTCTTATCCCGTCTTCGGATTTTCCGAGAACTATCAGCTTGTCGGCTTCGGCTTTTGTCAAACGGCATCCCGAGCCGATTTCAGATGCAGAGACATCGTATGAAAATGTTCCGTCGTCCTGGTCGACGTTTCTTATCGAGAATCCGAATCCGCCGGTTGTTCCTTTTGCAATCGAAACCTGCATCGTCGGAGGATAAATGACAATCATCCTCGAAGTGTCTTCCGCGAAGAGCTTGTTTATCTCGCTCTTTACCGATTGGTCTATTGAATTTATGTTCTCTTTTGCACCTTGGAAAATCGTATTCGTGAGAATTACCCCGAGAATCAAAGCCAAAGTCAAAAGAACTATCGTGACGATTGTTCCGACGGACATTTCCAGTTGCGCTTTTTTTGAAATCATTTTAAACAGACGGCTTTAGTATTCCAAGTTTTGTCAGGTAAAATCCCGCAAAAAGGGACAATGCGACGACGATTATTGAAATAATTATTCCGATTATGCTGAGTTTTTTCGCTTTTTCGGAAACCGGATTCTTATGCTTTCTGCTTTGCAAAAACCCTATGATTCCGAAAACAAATCCCGCAATCGGCTGGAAAAACGCCATAACTATGCTGATTATTCCCAGAACGTAAGAGACCTCGCCCGTATCACCGTCTTTTGCCATTTTTAATAAGAGTAAATTTATTTTATAAATGTTTGGATAAATTTGGCTTTGTAAAATAAGTCGTTAATTTGGCTTACTTTTTTTACAGAAATTATCTTAATGAAAACTCCCTTCCAATTTTAATAAAAGTTGATTTATTTCCTTTCTTTTTAATTTCTGTGATTAAAATAGAATACAATGTGGCTCTCGGAGTTTTTCCCATTATTTTAACATTTTTTCTCTTTATAATCTCCTTTGTTATTTCTTCAGAAGTTAAAGGTCTTTTTGCTTTTTTTAATATGTTTATCGCTTCTAATTTGAAAGTAGTTTCCATTCTATTTTAAAGTTTAGACAAAAATTCAGATTTACCTTTTTCTAAATTTTCCGCTTTTTTTTGATAATCTAAAATTTCCTTATCCTTCTGCTTCATTTCTTTAACTATTTCTCTTTGTTTGTTTAACGGTGGAACGGGTATTTTAATCTCTTTTAGAATCGCCGAATTAATATTTTTTTGGGCTATTCCTCTGCCTAAACTTTCAATATCTCTCTTTTTTGATTTTAAAATATAATAAAAGTATTCCGTATCAATTTTATTATTATCAGGAATTAAGCCCGCTATTGCTTGATTTGTGGTCGCTTCTTTTTTCAAGATTGAAACTTCTCCTAATGTTGCGAAAATTGAAATTAAAACTGCTCCTTTTGGTAAAATTTTAGCGTTGCTATTTTGTATTGCCTCATCTGTTATTTTTTCTTTTGTATTGTCTATATACTTTTTTTTCATATCTGTAATTGTAACCCAAAGATTTTTCCCTCTGAAATATTCAACTTTGTTTCTCGGCGGAGTTCCCCCCGCTTTAATTTGAATGCAAATATCTTTTATTGAAATTAAAGGATATTGAGAGGTGTATTTTTTCTTTGGAATGTAATCGTCTATGTTTAAACTATAATTTTTTTCTTTAATCTTCTCAAATTCAACCCAAAAACTATTTTCAGAATTTGGTTTTTCTTCCCATTTATTTAACAAGTCGGGAATATCATTGTCCAAAGAGGGTCTTCTGTTTGTATTTAATTCAAATCCATCATAATTTAATTTATAAAACCAAACTTTTTTAGTTGGTTTTTTTCCTTCAAAAATAAAGATAGCGGTTTTAACATTTGCATAAGGCAAGAAAACACCATTAGGCAAAGAAATAACAGAAGTTAAATTAGCATTATTCAAACACCATTCTCTTATCTTTTTATATAAACTTCTGAAAATTAAACCTTCTGGAACAATAACCGCAATTTTTCCATCTTTTGATAAATTCATAATAATATTTTGAATAAAAACACCATCGCCATTATTTGAAATAACTGGATATAAATTTCCATAATTTATCTTTTGATTATAAGGGATATTGGAAACGATAATATCAAAACCCCTTTCTTTTATTTCTTTTGCGATTTTTATTTTATCTTTATCTTCTTCGCCTTCTATTAATTTATCCAAAAATTTATTTCTTGAAGTATCGTCTTGGATAATATTATTATGCCCGTCTCCCGTGATAATCATATTCATTTTTGCTACTTTGTAGGTTTCAGTAAGTTCAACGCCAAAAAGGGTATTCTGTTTTAATTCATTCATAAACTTTGTATCCCTTTCGTCAATAGTTTTCTTAATATGCTTGAATGCCTGAATTAAGAAACCACCTGTTCCACAAAACGGGTCTAAAATTTTATTTCCTAATTTTGGATTTACAAGATAAACCATTAATTTAATTATGTGTCTCGGAGTAAAATATTCTCCCAAATCATTGTTAGATGAGGCAGTTGTTTTAATAAAATATTCAAAAGCGTCTCCTTTAACATCACTTTCAGTATTAATTAATTTTAATTTTGAAAGTTTATTTACAATTTCTTTTACTATTTTCGGATTTCTTATTTTTAGTTTTTCCTGAAAAATATCATCGCTGTGATTATACTCGTATGCTAATCCATTTTTAAGAACAGTATCATTAATGTAATTTAACATTTCTTCATCTTGCATGTTAGAAAAACTATTCCAACACAAAGATTTTTTTAATTGTCTTTTTAACCCTCTTTGTTCTCTATCGTCTTCAATTTCACTTATAATTTTTATAAAAAGAATATTTGAAAACGCAGTAAATCGGTCTATTCCTTTTTGAATGCCCTCTCCTCTTAAAACATCATCAGCCCATTTGAAAATTTTAATTAATTCTTCACGGGTATATTTCACTTCTTCTGTAACTTCTTCTATATTTGAACCCTCTTTGATAAATCTTAATAGTTTTTCTTCGGAAATTAACTCTCTTAATGGCTCGTCATCAATAGTTAATTCTCTGCCTTCTCTCAATTCAAAAGTTTTAATAAATGAACCATCAACAGCAAAAATTATATTTATTTTTAGCGGCTTTGCATATAATTCTATTGCTTGATTTAATGCGTCATTTAAAGATTGTCCTTTTCTTTTGGCTTCTATAATTGCTATCGGCTCGTCGCTATTAGAACGATATAAAACATAATCGGGTTTTTTACCATTTAAATTTTTATTTTGTGCTTGTGTTTTTGCCCGTTCTGTAAAAACATTGCAATTAACATTTTCTTCATCTACATTCCAATCTAATTCTTTTAACCAACTATCAATTTTCTTTCGTGTAGAACTCTCTAACGGTTTTGTGAACTTATCCATTTTAACCTTCTTTTTTATAAACAAAAACTGGTTGATAAATGTTTTCTTTTTCATTCTTTCCTCTCAACGACAAATTCGGCTTTCACGCCGAGTTCATTTATTTCCTGAATGACTACGCAGATATTGTGGCAAAGAATTTTCAAAAGCAATTCGTTAATCTGTGCCGTTTCCCTTTTGCTTTTTATCGCTCCTGAAAATTTTGTTTTAATCATATGAAAAGTTGTTTCAACATTGGAGCGTTTATGGTAATGCTCCAAAAATTCTTCGTGTTTATACATAAAGTAATGATACATCTTTTTCCAAACACCAGAACCTCTTGCTCTGCCCGTTACATTTTTCTTAAATGGAATATACGGCGTTGCGTTAAATTCAGTTATGACTTCAAGATTTTCTTTTGAAGAATACGCCTTGTCTCCGCTCTGCTCTTTTAGGTTAAAATTCTCCGCAGTTTTTCTAACAAGTTCCGAGAGTTGCGGGCTGTCATTTTCTTGTCCTTCTGTAATCTTGACAGATGTGATTATGTTTGTTTTTGTTCCCGCATTTATGTGTGCCTTCAACCAGATTTTATATTTTCTCTCCCTTCCGTATTTATAATCAAACCATCTTCCAAAACGGGAAGTTGAAAAGCCAGAACTATCAATCGCAAAACTATTTTCAATTTCTTTCAAAGGCAAAGAACTTAATGTTATCAAATTTTCCAAAATCGGCGTTAATTCTTTTTTGCTCATATAGTTGCTCACGCTCATATAAGTCGGCACGTTTTCAACCAACCCAAATTCTCTCGCTATCTTGACATCAGACATAAATCTTCTTAACGAAAATGTTGAATAAACTTTCAATGCGGAAATGACATCCTCCGCACCCTAAAGGTTTGCCCTTCGGGCAAATCGCCTTCGGCGAGTGCGGTTTCCATTTAAGCAAAAAATGTATTGTGATGCTCGGACTGATTTCTGACATAATCCCTTACTGTTTCAAGTTGCACAA
>JACQLK010000027.1 GCA_016204145.1 Candidatus Pacearchaeota archaeon
AAATAAAAAAAATTCGTTTGAAAAAATAGGATTAAAAATAAATTACACTGCCGTCGAATCAATGGGACAGCTGGTTGAGCTGATGAATCATTATTTCAAAAGCGAAAATATAAGCGGCGAGGCGGTTCATTTGAGCTTGTTTGAATTGGAGAAAATAAAAAAATTAATTTCGGAACAGAAAAAACCGAGGATTGTTTTTTTGTTCAAGGTTGTCGATTCGCTTGAAATGCTTGAAAGCGATTATTCAAAAAAACTCATTTCAGAAATCGCGGAAATTTGCGATTTTGCCGTTTTGAGCTTTGCGACGAAGAGCATGATAAAAAGAAAGAAATTCCGCGCAAAAAGAAATTGGATTTTGGATTTTCTAAACGAGAATTTTGAAATTGCAGATGAATTTGAATCGGGAGATGAAAAATATGTTGTTTTTCATTCAAGATAAATTTAATAATCCCGTTTTCTTTCGGATGGCATGCCCCTTCAACAAATGCAAGATTTGCAGGAATTAAACCAAAAAACATCAGACAATCCGAACGATGAAAATTCGCCGCATCCCGACGGCGCCCAGAATCCGGACAGAGAAAAGCCGAATTTTTGGATTTGGACCGCAGCCGCCTTGATTGTCTTTTTGGCAATAAGCGCAGGAATCTATTTTTGGATTTTCGGGTAATCGATTAAATTTTTCGGGCAACTTACCATGGAAAAAAATTTTCATAAAAAAATTTTGGAAAACGGAATGACCGTCTTATTCGAGAAAAGAAATCTTCCTGTCGTGAGCGTCGCATTTGCCGTAAAAACCGGCGGGATTCACGAAACGGCGGAAAAAAAAGGAATCTCTCATTTTATCGAGCATATGCTTTACAAGGGAACTCCGACGCGAAATTCGAAAAAGATAGCCGAAGAAATAGAAAAAAACGGCGGAGTCCTCAACGGGTTTACGGACGAAACAATAACCGCGTATTGGTGCAAGATGCCGAGCAAGCATTTGAAGAAGGCATTGGATGTGCTTTCCGATTTGATAAAAAACCCGGTTTTTGATTTAAAGGAATTCGAGAAGGAAAGGAAAGTCATTTTTGAAGAGATAAAAATGAGAAGGGACAATCCCGGAATTTATGTCCTTGATGAAATTCAGAGAATGCTTTTTGGAACCCCTTTTGGAATTCCGGTAATCGGGACTTACGAGACGATGAATTCAATAACCCGAGAAGAAATGAAGAAAAGATTCGGCGAAATTTATCAGCCGAATAACATGATTCTCTGCGTTGTCGGGAATGCGGATTTCGGCGAAATCGCGGATTTTGCGGAGAAAAATTTTTCTTCCAAAAAAGGAAAAATTCCGGAATTCAAAATAACCGAGAAAAACGATTCCAAAACGGAGAAAAGAAAAGGAATTGACCAGGTAAATTTAATTTTTGCGCACCATGTTCCAAAATACAACGATAAAAAAAATTATGCCGCAGAGGTTCTAAGCGTTTTGATGGCGGGAGGAATGTCTTCGAGATTGTTTTCAGAAATAAGGGAAAAGAGAAATTTGGCTTATTCCGTCAGGGGCGACTCGAATGTCAACAAGAGTTATTCCTACAATTTTATTCACGTCGGAACGACAAAGGGAAACATGGAGAAAGTGAAAAAATTGATTCTTGAAGAGTTTGAAAAAGTTGCGAAGAATCTTGACGAAAGGGAATTGAAGCAAACAAAAGAACAGATAATCGGAAATTATCGGATTGAAATGGAGGACTCGCAGACGCAAATGGTTTCGCTGATGATGCATGAAATCAACGGAAAAGCAGAAGAGTTTTATGAATTCGAGAAAAACATTTCAAAGGTAAAACTTGAAGAAGTCAGGGAACTCGCGAGAATAAAAAAATACAGTTTTTTTGCGCTGGTGCCGGAATAAAACAATAGAATTGAAAATTTGCCCCGTCCCACGAAAACAGAAATCAATTTTAACTTGCAACCCCGCGTGTTAATTTTTATGACGGAGTTTTGCACATTAACATTACAACTTGATGGAAAATTTGGAGAGATTTATTTTGAAAAAATTCAAAGAAACATACGGGAAATTTTTTGGAGGGTATAAAATATATTTAAAAATATCCTTCTTTTTCTTTATTCATGTTCATTGTGAAAGTTCCGCAGACAAATTCAGAGGATGAGAAAGGATGCGAAAGAAGCGGAGAGGAGATAATAAAAGAACTTAGAAAAATTGCGGCGAACGAGTCGGGGAATGAAATTGACGTTGATTCCTTGGATTTGGAAGAAATTCATCTTGACAATTCGGATTTGAAATTGAGCCATGATTTGATTTATCGAAATTCTTTGGAAATTTTTGAATTGAAGCCGAAGACGATTTTTCTCGGAGGAGACCATTCAATCACATCTCCAATTTTAACCGCGTTCAGAGAGTATTGTGAAAATTCAAAAACCGAACCACGCCTCGTTGTTTTTGATTCGCATCCCGATTGCATGGAAACAAACGGAAAATTTCCAACAAATACGGAATGGCTCAGGAAATTAATTGAAGACGGTTTTCCGACGGAAAACATGCTCCTTGTAGGAATCAGGAATTCAAACAAGAATGAAAACAATTCTCTGAAAGAAAACAAAATAAAAATAATGAGGATGAACGCAATAACAGAGAATTTGCACGAAGCGTGCGACACAATTATGGAATTTTCGGGAGGAAAAGAGCTTTATGTTTCAATAGACATCTCCGTTTTGGATTCGGTTTTTGCGCCGGCGACACATTATCACGAAGCAGGTGGCTTGAGCGGAAGGGAGTTTCTTTACATAATTCAAAGGATAAATAAGATTAAAAATCTCAGGGCAATAGACATTGTTGAAATAAATGAAAAAAAAGATAAGGAATCAAAAAATATGACAATTAAACTTGGGGCGAAGATTGTTTCGGAACTTATTGGATGATAAAAACAATGAGATTTTTACAATGAGAATGTTCATTGCAATTGATTTGCCGGAGCACTTGAAGGCGGAAATTTTCAAAAAGGCAGAGAACCTTTACGGAAAGAAACTTTTTTATGGAAATATCACGGAGAAAAACAATCTTCATCTCACTTTAAGATTTTTAGGGGAGGTTTCTTCCGATAAAATGGATGAAGTAATAAGGAAAATTCAAGAATTAAAATTAAAAAAATTTTCCTGCTCGACGGGAAAAATAGGTTTTTTCGACGACGAAAACCATATAAGGGTTATTTGGATTGAGCTTGTTTCGGACGAATTCAATAAAATTGACGCGGAAATATCAAAAGCGTTCACGGAATTTCAGTCGGACCATGAAAAATTTACCCCGCATATGACTATGGCGAGAGTAAAATCGGTAACAAACAGAAAAGAGTTTGTCGAGGAATTGAAGAAGATAAGATTGAGAAAAGCGGACTTTGAGGTTAGTGAAATCTGCCTTATGAAATCGGAACTCACAAGGGGCGGGCCGAAATACAAGACGATTGAAAAAATCGCGCTTTCGGATTAAAAATATAAATAAAAAAGATTTTTGGATTTTATATAATTTTCGCGGCGGAAAATATACTTTAAAGAATACCTTTCTTTAAAAAGAAAGTCCGCATTATTTTATTTTGATGGACAAGAAAGAAATCAAATTAAAACATCTTACTCTTGAATATGTAACGGTCGCGTTGCATATTGCTGACCAAAATTTGTCCCTTGAAGATTTTGAGCACGACCTTAGGACGATTTTGGCGGCAAGAACAGTCCTTCCTGGCGAAGTAATCAAATACTTTTATTCCCCGTTTCATTGGACATTTTTTGTAGATGGCACTGATTCTCCTTTAAAATTAATATACCCGAAATATGTTTGGCAATCAACGAGGGTCGGACTTTGCAGAAAAGTTAATGAACAAGACAGACACAATTTGGTTCGTCATGTGATGGAAAAATATTCTGGAGTTTTGAATTCAAGAATAAAAATTTATTCTTCAAACGGAGAAAACCTCGGCGGAGGGGGACTTGACTTTCGTTAGTTTAATCAGAATTCTTCGCTTACAATCTTAAACACTTCCGCTTTTTTTCCAATAACTTCGGTTATTTCCTCTTCCGAGGCGTTCATTATGTTTTTTATCGTCTTGAATTTTTCAAGAAGTTTTCTTGCGATTTTCGGACCGATTCCGGGAAACCCCTCAAGAATAAATTGCATCCTTTCGCTTTTTGTAAGATTTTTCTTTGAAACATTCAACGGATTTTCCTTTTCCGCTTTTTTCGCGAGAACGGAAATGAATTTTGCGGTGTCTTCCGAATCCTTAGTGTAAATTATCGGAACGTTGTATTTAAGGAGAATTGAAAGCAAAAATCCGCGAATCGCGTTCGGATGAATTCCCTCGGAATTGTTTTCATTGTCCGGGTAAATTTCTTTGTCGTAAATTCCCTCTATAACAAGAATTTTCTTTTGATACTGCTGCAATTCCTCCAACTGCCGGAGCAATCTCCTGTTTACCATCGAGCCGCGGAAATCCGAGACGGTTTTTCTTTCAATCGCGATTCCATTCACCAGATAGTCGCCGACTTTCAGCGCCTGAAATTCTACTTCAAAACCGAGTTTCACAATTTCAGAAGCGACGAGAGAATTCTTTTCCCTGAAATCCACGATTATTTTCCGCTTTGGAATTTCCTTAATTTTTTTGCCGGAGAAAATATTAAAAATTTCTTTCATCTTTGGAGGAAATAATTAATTGTTTTTAAATTTGATTTGTCCCCACCCGAGAAAACCAAATGTTAATATAAAACGCGGATTTATCATTATCCTCCGTTATCAACAGCGAACGAGTGATTTCGCGGTAGAGACAAATTAAAATATGAATAATCTCGTGCGAAGCCGGGAGTAGAAAGTGAGCCAAAATTTTATTAATTATTTCTTAAACAAAACAATCATCATGATATAATTTCAAAAATACTTTCCGATATTCTCCTGCTTTTGTTTTGATTCGTATTTTTTGCTCATGTCTTCCCTTAATTCGCCGATGGCGGAATGCATTTTTTTCTCCCTTGCCATTGAAGCGTAATAGGAGCTCTCGTCCCTTGTTTTTTTCGTCACGAGAATTATCAATTTCCCGTTCATCAATCGGGCTGTTCTTCCGGCTCGCTGGATTTTTCTTATGGCGGAGGAAACCGGCTCGTAAAAAACAACCGCATTGACTTCGGGAATGTCAAGTCCCTCTTCGCCGATTGAAGTCGCGCAAATAACATTAATGTCGCTGTTTGAAAAATCCTCTATTATTTTTTTCTGCTCTTTTTGGTTCAGCCCGGTATTTTCCTTTTTTGCCTGACCTACGAAGATTTTTGAGCGAACATTCGAGAACTCATTTATTTTTTTTGAGAGCAGCGACGCGGTGTCCCGGAATTGCGTAAAGATTATTATTTTCGCTTCGGAGTTTTTTTCCATTTCATTCCGGATTATTTCAACCGCTTTTCCGACTTTAGGATGTTCCATGTTTTTTTCTGAGATTTCCCTAGTTTTTCCGACTATAAATTCAAATTCCTGCGAGGAGACAAGTTTCACAACGCCTTTGCTTTTTCTTTTTTTTGCCTCATCGACGAGTTTTTCAATGTATTTTTTGAATCCCTCAAATGTCTGCGTTTCCAACAATTCAAGGGCGTGCTGGAGCTTTATCGCCTGAGCACAGGAGCTTGCCGCCTGAAAAAATGAAAAATTTTGGCTTCCGCTTGACAATGAGAGGGAAATTTTTTTCTGCAATTTTATCAATTCCGTCTTTGTCGCCAATCCAAAAAGAGCGTTTCTCATCCTCAAATCCCCGACATAGCCCTCAAAAATCTTTTTCAGCGAATATCTTAACTCATCAAATTCTTTTGGAAGATCAACCATCACCTTTTCAAACTCGAGGTTCTGAAGATATTCCTTGACGTCGGGACTGTTTCTTGTTCTTAATTCAACCGCTTCTATCGAAAGATTTGAGCAGATTTCTCTTATTTTTGCCACCTCGCTTCCCGGAGAAGCGGTCATTCCGAGGATCCTTTGGTTTACCGCGCTTTCCCTGTATTTTTTTGCCACGAAATTGTAATCGTAATTCTTTAAACAGCGATGAGCTTCGTCTTCAATCAGCAGACAAACTTCTTTCAAATTGTAAAGATTGTTTTTCACGTCGTTTGCAATGCATTGCGGAGTTGAGAAAATGATGTTTGCCATTTCCCAAAGTTTTTTTCTTTTCTCCGCAGAAACTTCGCCGGTAAACAGTTCCATTTCCGCGAACAATTCCGGCAAGTGTTTTTTGAAATAGTTCAAGTGCTGTTCCGCAAGCGGCCTTGTCGGCGCGAGAAAAAGGATTTTTTCATTCGGGAATTCTTTGATGCGATGTATTGAGAGCATCAGCGCAACGAGGGTTTTTCCCAATCCGGTCGGAAGCACGATTAAACAATTCATGTTCCTGCACGTATTGAAAATTTTCTCCTGATATTCCCTTGGAGAAATTCCGACGAGAAATTCCATTTTTAGATTGAATTTTTAATTATATTTCAGAAATCCCGGGATTATATAATCTTTTATGTTTAAACCCCTTGATTTTTTAACGCAATTGATTTTATTTCGCCCACCCCTGACATCCGCGAGTTACTATTTGATTTTAAAATCTCCCTGCTCATGAAATTTCCCGCCCACCACGAACCATTTTAATGATAAAACCGCGGGCTTATATTTATAATTTTTTATTATCATAGGTGAAGCGAGTCAAATTTTTTGTTGCAAATTCAAAAGAATTTTCTCATTCAACAAATTCGCGCCGGATATTCCCGCTAATTTCTAAACTACAAAAAATATTCCAATAAGCCCTATTGCGGCGAGCGCGGCGAGGAAACTCCACAAAACGATGTTTCCGAAAAAGATTTTGTTCCCGTCCAATTCCGAAATCGGAATCATATTAAAGAACGCGTAATATGCGTTTATTTCCGCAAAAGCCGAATATCCCGCGAGATATCCCGCGGCAGCAAGAATAATATTCGCGAATATTCCCGCCGCGGCAATGTATCCTATGTGCATCTCAGTCATTTCCGAGAAAGAATACATCCCGTGCCTTTTTGCGGCCCTTGAAATTTTCGGCTTTACGTCAAAAGTCAAAGAGCCGAACCAGGTAAAATATCCAAACGTCAGGGCTGAGAAAATCAACGGAACTATCGCTCCGAGTTGTATCGGTCTTCTGAACTCTTTTGACGGATGGGCAAAAAATCCACGGGAAAGCGCGGCAAACAATCCATACCTGTACGTCTCCCAAATTTTTGCTTCAATTTCCGACTCATAATAATGCGCCGTTATTTTTTTTGCGACGATGTTTGCAGATATCGCCAGAAAGACAAGCAATAATGCAACCGGAAAAAAGCCGAAATTTCTAAGCGACAAAAGGAACCCCAAAATCAGCGTTATTACAACGACAGATATCATCTCTTTTTTCGTCAGCATGATTTAATCAGATTCGCCGCGATTATAAATTTTGCCATTTTCTAAAAATTTATTTTCATTCACTCTTCTTCGCAATTCCAATTTACCCCTCCCGCCGCCAATCCCCCGCCCCACGAAATCCATGTTAACCCCCAATCCATTCCATTAATAGGGGGATTTGAATTTTACATTAAATTTTTCAGACAATTCCATTGATTTTTTCCATTCTGCGCAACACTTTAATAAAATGCTTTCCAGCAAGAAACGGACAAAACTCCCTCTGCAAAATATTATCTTCCGATTTTTCAATAAAACAATCAAGTTTAAGGGGATTTGACTTCTTGAAAATTGATATCCCACAACGGAAAAGTATTTAAATAAGTTTCAATAATTTTTACGGTATATAATAAAGTTCAGGAAGTTTAAACGTCAATTTAAGAAAAATTGCCGAAGGAAAATTTACAATATCGTCACAAAAGTGACTCAATTAAAATTTAGGAAAAATTTCAATGCGAATCAAAAAAATTTCAGAAGTCATCGGCTTGAGGGTTTACACCGATTCGGGCGACTATTTTGGGGAAGTTGAGGAAGCGAATTTAAGCGAGAACAAAATCGACGGATGGAGAATCCGGGTTTCGGGGAGCATGATGTCAATGATTTCCGGGGCGAGAGGAGTGATAATTCCGCACCAATTTGTGAAAGCGATAAACGACATTTTCGTGATAAGCAAATCCGCGCTTCCAAGCCAGGAGCAGGCGATGGAAGAAGTTAGCGAGTGATTCTGAGTTAATTATTTAAACTTCTTTTCTCTAAAAGAATTGTTTAAAATGAAAAAGAGTTTTGCATTATTTCTTTTTTCCCCATTATTTGTTTCCGTCTTTTTCATTTCTTTCATTTCCGCGGATTTTTTCGGAAGTTGGTTTGATGAAGCAAGCGGCAAAATAACAGGGCAGGTTACGGGAAACGCCGTCGCTTCGGCTTGCATTGATTCCGACAACGGGAAAAATTATTTTGCAAAAGGAACAGCGTCGGGAATTGACGCGAAAACCAATGTTCAAACAAGCCAGACAGACAGATGCGCGGACACAAGAACATTGATAGAATATTATTGCGACGCAAACAAAAAGGTCGCGAGCGTTTTCACCGTGTGTTCGTCGGGATGCGGCAGCGGGATTTGCAAAGGAACAGCGCCGGCGACGACCGCTCCTGCAACTTCAGCTGCACCGACGACGACAAAGTCGGCAAGCGCGGCGACTACAGCGGCGGCGGGAACTGGGAACGCGACAGCGACAATAGAAACTTCAATAGGTAATCTTCCAAGCGGATGCTATACTATTTTAAATAATGGTCCAACGTCCTCAAAAGTAAATATTTATTTTTATGATACGGGATTCAACTCAAATCCGGAAGTTTTCAATTCTTTTGTCAAAAATTCTTATTCGTTTCTTTTTGGAGATTCCTATTCTACGGGGGTAGAGCCCTACAAGTCATTAAAGCAAGAATTTAATGTTTATTCTTTTAGGAATAATGCTGATTTATTTAATTGCGGGAATTCAATCGTAAGTTCGCAGTGTGTTTATGGATATATAAAAAACAAGCTATCTGTCTCTTGTCCGGGATTTTCCGCTCCAACCGACTTTGGAGAATCAGACGGAAATTACAATATTATTGTTGTTCCTTTGAATGGAGGAAATATTTATAGTAGCGGGAGCTCTTCATCAAAAGATGTCTCGCCAGGAGTTGTTGCAAGATCAAGTTCAGATTTAATTTATATCCAATTATCTTACTTTACTCCTCCTACTCTTGCGCATGAATTTGGTCACAGGATAGGTTTTTTTGACGAAGAGTAATTATTATGATTATCTTAATCTGAATATCGCCGCCCCGAATATTGATTCTGCAAGTTGTAAAAAATGGTGCCTCGGAGCAGATACGCAATCAGCATGCTATGACAAATATTCGCAATTTGTCGGATGCTTTAAAGACAAGTTCATCATTAAAATTCCCGAGATTCAATCCATTTTGAATGAAAATGGTTTTGATTATAACTCCCAAAATATTGACTGGTTTGGAAAATGTTTTGATTTGCAACATACTATTCCTTGTGGAAATAGAATCAGGGAAATTATAAACAATTTAAGGGCTCAATCTGACTCTGCATGGCTTTCTGATTGGAGGTTATGCCAAAATCAATTTTTTGAAAACAATAATCCTAGATGTAATCTTGGTTTAAACTGCCAATCCGGGGCGGGATGTTACCCCCAAATAAATTTAGCAGGATTTATACCTCATGTTGGTTATGATTTTATTATGGGTGGAGGAGTATACGCTAATTCAAGGACTTATGGTCCTTATAATGAGAGAATAATGAGGGATAATATTCTTAGGAGAACTAGAAGCATCATTATTGATTATAATCCTACTTCATCTGTTCAAAAAACTTGCTTTCAAACAAGAACATTGACAAATCAGGTAAATCCGAATTTGTGCACAGCCGACGAAACAAGAGCAAGTGTCACAACGATAAATCAATGCACGAATAGAAACTGGCGGGGACAATGCACAAAAATGACGACGTTTTTTTCTTACAATTGCGTTAAAACAACGAAAACGGATTGCTCCGTGAATGCGGTTTGTCCGGCGGGAACGACTGAAACAAAGTCGGAAGGATGTACGGCGGCTTCTGCAACTTCAGGAACGCAAAAAACCTGTGAGCAAATAACAAAAACATTGACAAGAAGAACAACGGGCGAAAATCAATGCGGCAGCGGTGAAACAAGAATTATAAGGTCTTCTTATCAGTCATGCAGCGGACCTTTCTATAGAAAAACTTGTAAATATTACGAGGATTATTCTTGCGTGAAAACAACGCAAACAGATTGTTCTGTTGATGCGACTTGTCCGACGGGAACTACTGAGAAAAGCTCTGTTGCGTGCACAATTTGATAATTTACAACTTGCAAAAATTAAAATAATTTCTCTTTTAATAGGGGTTTAATTTCATTAATTTAAGCGTATGCTATTTTAAATCTTCGCAAGAAATCCGTCCGCTTTAGCCGACGGATGAATTGCGTTGTTGAACAAATTTTTATTTCTAATTTGATTATAAAAAATATTGGGAAGAGGTTATGGATGTTTAATGAAGGACGCCTCGCTTTTGCCGAAGGCAAAAGTTGCCCTTCGGGCAACCCTTTAGGGCGAGGAGGATGTCACAATTAACCAACAGAAATATATTTAAACAAATTTTGCATTATTAAAACAATTTATTAAAATGGCTGGAGAAACATTTTTGTCAAATTGGGTCGTGTCTGATTTCATATTGCCGTTTGTCTTGATATTCGCGCTCGTTTTTGCGTTGCTGGAAAAGACGAAACTTATCGGGGAAAGGCACCAGCTCAACGCGATAGTCGCATTTGTCGTCGGGCTTATTTTTGTCGCCGCAATATTTCCAAAACAGGTAGTCGGGAATTTGGTTTTGTTCCTCACCGTTTCACTGATTGTCGTTTTTGTCGGATTGTTAATATGGGGGTTTTTGTCCGGCGGAGAGATAAAAGTCGAGGGTGGAGTAAAAAAATTCGCGGCTGTTGCCCTCATAATCGCGCTGATAATCGCGGTTCTTTGGGCGGTGGGATTGAAAGTTGAATTTTTTAATCAAGTCACAAATTTTTTATTTTATTCTTCATGGAGTTCGACTTTTTGGCTTAACGTGACTTTTGTCGGCGTCATTGCAATTGCGCTGGCGCTGATATTAAAAACATCCGGGGGAAAATGAGGTGGAAATGTATTTAAATAAACTTGCCGTTTGCAAAGAGAGGTAAAATGTTTTTGGATGTTTTCGCTTTTTCAGGGGGAAGCATAGGAACCCTTCTTTCACAGTGGGAGCAGTTCGGCGTTTTCAGCTATGTTCTTCCGTTTTTGCTTTTGTTCTCGCTGATATTCGGGATTCTCTCAAGGGCGAACATTTTCAAGGAGAACAAGGGAATAAACGCGACGATTGCGCTTGCCGTTTCTCTAATGGCATTGCAGTTCAACGCGGTTCCGAGATTTTTCTCAGATATTTTTCCTCGTTTGGGAATAGGGCTTTCCGTTATTTTGGTTGGATTGATTCTAATCGGCCTATTCACCGATTCAAATATGCCATGGATAATGTTCAGCGTCGGTGCGGTTGTTTTCTTCATAATAATAGGAACGACCTTTGAGTTTGGCACGTCGACGTTTTGGTTTTGGTTTCAGCAATATTTCCCGACAATATTAATCGTGGCGATAATTCTCATTGTTATTTTTGCAGCCATGGGCAAGTTTCCCCCGGATTTTAAGGCGAAGAATGACAGCATTTTTGCAAGAGCGTTGAAGGGAGAATAAAATTTTTATTGGAAATGCGCGAACTGAAAACAGCGAAATATTTTAATTTTTTTAATTCTCCCGCCGCCAATCTTCCGTCCCCCTGCAGAGTCAATTTTAACTAACAACCCCCTCTTTAATTTTTATGACGGTTTTACACATTAACATTTTTACTTGGTGAAAACCAAACGCGGCGATATCGGCGATTGATTAAGGCGCGGTTGAAATTCTCAACAAACAGAAAAATTTATAAAT
>JACQLK010000024.1 GCA_016204145.1 Candidatus Pacearchaeota archaeon
ATACGCATCTTTCTTTTTTCCCTTTTTTATTAATTCTTCCTTTAATATCCCACCTTTTCTAAAAACGAATTTTTCAAAAAGCTTGTTTGAGCCGGTGTTTTCAACCATCGCTTTTCCATGAATCTTATTTAATTTGAGTTTGCCGAAGCCGAACTTTAAAATAGCGGCTTCCGCCTCGGAAATTATTCCCTGCTTTCTATATTTTTTGCCCATCCAATATCCTATTTCCGCTTTTTTATGTAATTTGCTGATATGAAATAAACCCATTAATCCAATAACTTTATTTTTTCCTCTTATAGTAATTCCCAAATTATAACTTTTCCTTACTTTTTCTTTTTGCTCCTTTTTGCATAGATTAATAAAAAATTTTGCATCCTTTAAACGATAAGGGTGAGGAATGCTGTCTGTAAAATACCAGACATCATAATCATTGGCATTTTCAGCAATGTCTTTTGCGTCTCTCGAATTTATATCCCTAAGAATCAATCTTTTTGTTGTTAATTTCAAATTTTTTCCTCAATTTCCTTTTTAATCTTCTCGGCGAATTTTTCCAATTTGAAATTTTCTATTTTCTTGCTTCCCCTTGTTCTGACAGCGAGCATTTTTTCCTTTTCTTCCCTGTCGCCGATTACAATAACATATGGAATTTTCATGAGCTCCGCGTCCTTGACCTTTGCCTGCATTGTCGTGTCCCGAAAGTCGGCGTCAACTCTCAAATTCGGAACGCGCTTTGCAATTTCCAAGATTATTTTTTTCGCGTGCCCGACATTTCTCTCCGTGAAACTCAAAACACGAACCTGCGTCGGGGAAATCCATGTTTTCAGGTTCCCTTGAGTTAATTCAAGAATATGAGCCATTGTTCTCTCGGTGGTTCCGATAGAAGACCTGTGAATAACCATCGTCCTCTCTTCTTTTCCTTTTTCATCAATGTAAGTCAAATCAAATTTTTCAGGCAAGGCAAAATCGATTTGTATCGTGAACAGCGTGTCTTCCTTTCCGTAAACATCCCTGTATTGAATGTCCAGCTTTGGCCCGTAAAACGCGGCTTCATTTTCCGCTTCGGTGTAATTCAATTTCAATTTGTCAAGAATTTTTTTCATAATTTTTTGCGTTTCTTCCCATGCCTTTGGATTGTCAACATATTTTTCCTTGTTCTTAGGGTCCCATTTTGAAAACCGGTAATAAGTGTCGTTAATTCCCATCTTTTCCGATGCGAATTTTATCAGTTCCAAAACGTTCGCGAATTCTTCTTCCAATTGTTTCGGCATGCAAATAATGTGCGCGTCGGCGAGAGTCATTTGTCTTACTCTCGTCAATCCTCTTAACTCGCCGGATTTTTCATTTCTAAAAAGCGTTGACATTTCCGCATATCTAATCGGCAATTCCTTGTAGCTTCGCGGCTTGCTTTTGTAGAGAACAAAATGAAACGGGCAGGTCATGGGCCTCAGCGCAAGTTTCTCATCGCCGACGTCCATCACAAACATATTGTCTTTGTAATGCTGCCAATGTCCGGATATTTTGTACAAATCGCTTTTCGCAATGAGCGGAGTTGAAACATGCTGGTATCCGCGTTTCAATTCCTCATCAATTGTGAATCTTTCAATCTCCCGTTTTATCGCCGCGCCTCTCGGAGTCAGAAGCGGAAGCCCTTGCCCGACGACCTCGGAAACAATATACAACTCCAAATCCCTTCCAAGCTCAACATTGCTCTTCAAGTCATTTTTTCCTCGCGGAGCCGACATTTTTATTTTTGAAAGTTTTTCTTTAAGATGCTCGATATCTTCGTCTTCCATGTTTTAGAAAAAAGAAGGGGAGTTTATAAAATTAATTAGGCGGGAAAATCTATAAAAAGCTTTCTTTTTTATTTGTTAAATGAAAACAGAAGAATATAATAAAACATTAGATGAACTTATTTCCTCTACGGAAAAAATAATTTCAAAAGGAGCTTGGATTAATGATACTGACGATTTAGATAAATTTAGAGAGATAGTTGTTAAAATGAAACAATTGATTAGAGATATTTTTTCTAATTCAAATGAGCGAATAAAAGATTATCAAGAAAGCATAAAAATTGCGGTTAGAAGAAATCCAAAAGACTCTTATTTAGAAGAAGGAAAAGTTGTTAAGAGATATCTTATTTCAATAAAAGGTTCTCTAAAATTAATAGGATATACGGAAATAAAGGAAAATAAATTGGATAAGCTAAAACAAAAAGTAGAAGAAAAAGAGATTGAAGCAGAACGACGAGAAAAAGTAGCCGAAACAAAATTTTATGGTGCGGCTATTGAGATTATAGATAGATTAAGAGAC
The DNA here is from genome assembly GCA_016204145.1 of Candidatus Pacearchaeota archaeon. Taxonomy (GTDB): domain Archaea; phylum Nanobdellota; class Nanobdellia; order Pacearchaeales; family GW2011-AR1; genus JACQLK01. Next base: position 2,311 of record JACQLK010000024.1, read on the forward strand.
GAATTAAAAAATAATAATAAGATTGGGCAAGATATCTTACAAATAAAAAATGAATTGTCTGAAATCAAACGAGTAATGTTAGATATAGAAGAGAAATTTAAAAAATAATTACTTCACCAAAAACTTTCCAACTTCCTTTTTCGCCTTTTCCCTTTTCTTCCGGTGTTCTTTCAGAAACGCGTTGATTTTTTCAATCAAAATCGTCTTCAATTCGGAAGTCAAAAGTTTTCCGCTTTTGTAATCGTCGTGTATTTTCTGGAGCTTTTTGTCGTCGGGCTCGAAGAAAAATTTAAGATATTGGAACGAAACGTCAATGTCCGGATTTCCTCCGTGCTTTCTGTGCTCTTCCAGCGTGTCTTTTCCTCCGGAAAAAGCGTATTTCTTTATTTTTGTTTCGACTTCTTTCTCAGTATCGGTCATTGCAATATAAGAGGTCTCATCGCTGCTTGACATTTTTCCGCTTCCTTTCAGTCCTGGAAAAAACAAATGATATGTTGAACTTAATTGCATAAACTTGTAATCTTTAAATCTGGCGCTCATATCTCTTGCTATCCTTATATGCGGGTCTTGGTCGATTCCGACGGGAACAACCGTGGGCGTTGGTTTTCCCTCAAATTCGGGAAGTTGAGGTTGGAGCATATCTGCGCTTTGAGTCAACGAGGCAGACATTTTTGCAGGAGAAATCTCGCCATAAATTGCCTTGAATTCGTTAAATGTGGCATACCTTGAAAGATTTGACGCAAGCCTATAATATGCATTTGATTTCTTCGCTTCGTTGCTTCTTTCGCTCTGAAAATAAAAATCCAGATTTTTCGGCTTTAATCCAAGAGCGATATAATTTGTCAGATATTGTTCAACGGCGGTTTTTTTCATTTCTTCAAAATTTTTCTGTCTTGTCGAGTAAGATTCCAAATCCGCAACTGTGATGTAAAGCTTTGCTCCCAGATTTTGGTAAAAAACCATTTGCTGCGCGACGAGCATATGCCCGAGATGGAATTTTCCAGACGGCATCAATCCGGTCATCATGACAAATTTCTTTTTATTTTTGACCGCATCAACTATTCTTTCAAAGTCGCGATGCGCGAAAATTATTTTTCTTCTGAAGAGCAGATTCTTGTTGAATTCTTCCGGAAGATTTTCAGGCAACGGCTTGATTCCGAATTCCTTAATCAATCTTTCATAGTCAATTTCCCCGGAGACATCCCACGGAGTGACCTTTGTTCCCTCTTTCATTCTTTTCTTATGCGAAAGATATTTTTAAAGTTTACATAAACGACAGAACAAATATTTATAAATAATATTCGCCATTCAAAGAAGATTAAAATGAGGAAAATATTTGTCTTTTTCGCGCTTGCAATTTTGTTTTTTAATTCCGTTCATGCAACGCTTCTTGTCACGCAACAGCCGAACGCGCTTTACAATTACGGCGACATAGTTCAAATTCCGATTGTATTGAAAGCGACAACGAATGTTTACGGAATTGTCGAAATGAGCGTTATTTGCAACGGAAAAGAAACCAATTTTTACAAAAATGGAATAAAGCTTGCGGCTGGCGAGGAAAACAAAATTGACGCGGGAGTGATTCTTGACAAGCAAAACGTCGGAAATTCGTCCGCGTTCTGCCTGATAAAAGCGATTTCGGGACAGGAATATGTTTTAACGGAAAAATTCCGCGTCTCAGACAAAATAAATATTGAAATGCTGACGAACCAAACAGAATTCAAGCCGCAGGAAAGCGTTTCCGTCGAAGGAAAAGCGACAAAGGAAAACGGGCAATTTGCGGACGGCTTTGTCGACGTGACTTTCATTCCGGAAAATGCGACAGAGAACATAAATTATAAGGGAACGATAAACAACGGATTTTTTTCAGTCGCGTTCACTCTTCCAGAAAATTTGAAAGCGGGAAATTACGCGCTGAAAATAAAAGCGTATGAAAAGGACTCTTTCAACGACATTACAAATCAGGGAAGCCACGACTTCGGCATTCGCGTTGTTCAAATTCCGACGAGTTTGGAATTAATTGCAGAATCAAGCGGGATAAATCCCGGCGATTCCTTCAAGGTAAAGGCGATTCTTCACGACCAAACGGGAAATCAAATAGATTCAACAGCATTTATTTCAGTAAAAGATTCTGCGGGGAAGCTTCGCGACCAGGGAGAGAGAAAGACCGACGAATTTCTTGAAGTTCCGACGAAATACAGCGAGCCGCCGGCAATGTGGAGCGTTATTGCAACTTCCGAAACAATGACCGGCGAAATCAGCTTTAAGATAAATGAAAAAGAATCCGCGGATATAAAAATTGTCAACGGCACGCTTGTCATGACAAATACCGGAAATGTTCCTTACAACGAGTCGGTTCTCGTGAAAATCGGAAGCGAAACGGAAAATCTTGGCGTTTTTTTGGGAATCGACGAAATAAAAAAATATTCTTTAACCGCGCCGGACGGAGAATACAAAATAGAGGTGATAAACGAGGGAAAAACGCAGGCGTCGGAGCGCGCGATGCTCACGGGAAAAGTCGTCGGAGTGAAAGAAGCGTCGGCTGAAACATTTTCGCTGACAAAATATCCAATTGCGTGGCTCTTTGTGATTCTTGTTCTGGGATTCATGGCTATCTTGATTTTGAGAAGGAATTTATTTGCGAGGAGTTTTTCAAATTATTCCTCTGTTCCGAAGAGGGAAAAAATAACGCCGAGGAGGGAGACGTCCGCGATGAAAAGGAGCGGCTTCGCGCTCAAATCAAAAAACAAGGCGGAGCTTTCGCTTTCCCTAAGAGGAGAAAAACAGGCAACGGATGTTGCGCTGATAAGAATAAGAAATCCCTCGGAAATGAAAAACGAGGAGTCGGCAAAAGCGTTGCAGGAGATAATTGATTTTGCCGAGGATAACAAGGCGGTTCCGTGCATCTCCGAAGGATACGGGAACATAATGTTCATCCTCGCGCCCGTTATGTCAAAGACGTTCAAGAATGAAAAGACAATCATTGAAATCGGAAAGAAAGCGGGGGAAATTCTCGGCAGATACAACAAACTTGCAAAGGAGAAAATTGATTTCGGAATTTCCGTGAACAGCGGAGACATGATAATAAGAAAAGACGGAAATATGATGAAATTCATGGGGCTCGGAAACTTCGTAAACACCTCGAAAAAAGTCGCCTCGCTGTCAAACGGAGAGGTCTTGCTGAGCGAAGACATGAAAAATAAAGTTATTTCAGAAATGAATGTCGAAAAGCAGCAAAGAACCGACGCCAACGTTTACACGGTGAGAGAGCCGAAATTCAAGGGCGATGCGTCGGGATTCATAGAAAAATTCAAGGAGAGAATGGACAAGGGGAATTAAATTTTTATTTAAGTTAACAAACATAAGAATTACTCTGCAAAGGACCGGTTAATACATTTAAAGTATATCTAAAATAACTTCCAGGATCATCCCATTTACATGCCGGAACGTCAAGATTCTCGTCGGCGGAATATTCTATTTGTTGACCTACTAAAGATTCTTTTATAATTTCTAATTCGGAATCGTCAGCGTCTCTTTTTATAGGAACTCCTATTTGATTTTCTCTATCCTTTTCTAGAACAGTTAAAAGCAACCCTCTCGTTTGAATTTGACTTGAGTAAGGAACAATATCCTTAACGACTCCCGTTCTTTTTAAGGCATTTCTTCTTACATAATTTGTTGTTTCATCTAAATATTTTTGTGTCTTAGAAATATGACCTAACAAACGAGTCATCGTAAAATCTGCCCTGACCTTTTTATCCAAATCAAATTCACTCATAAAGAATCAGGAATATTTTCACTTTTAAATTTTATGAATCCTAACTTCTCTCCATAAATTCTTCTTCCTTTTTTTCCGGCTTAAAAGCAGAAACAAGTTCCTTGTAAATTTTCTTTGCGTTTTCCGTATTGTCTTTATTGAAGTTGCACACGAAAATGTCGAGAGTGAGGTAATTGTCCCTCTCGGGCCACGTGTGGATTGAAAGATGCGATTCCGAGAGAAGAAGGAAACCGGTAATTCCGCCTTTGTCAAATTTATAGAACGATTCCTTGAGAATATGAAGGTGGTTTTTTTTAACCGCTCCGACGAGCAACTTGCTCAACTTTTCTTTGTCCACGAGCAATTTCCCGTTCCTGCATCCGAAGAGATTTGAAATAATATGAATACCGTTCTTGTTCATTTTACGCAAGTCAATCCATAATTTCAACCTCTTTATTGAATTTATAAATTTATATTTTTTGCATTTAAAAAGTTATTCCTTCTTTTATTGTTTGCATTCGGCTCGTTTAAATTATGTTGCGCAAGATTGATTGTTCCGAAATCTACTCGTGCCCCGACTTTGTTATTAATAATTAAATTTGTCAAAGTCAAAACACTCGGTTTTGCTCGATTTCTTGCTGATGAAATTTTTAATGCAATAAAAATTACCATTCAATTATACTGGGTGACACGGTAAAGTATTTTGAGTTCACATTTTGCTTTGGCGGAGCCGAGCGATTTCGTGGTAGAGAGTAATTAATAAATATCAATAACTCGTGCGAAGTCGGGAGCCGAGCGATTTCGCGAGAAATAATTGCGAAGCGAAAAGTAAAAATTCAAGTGGGGTCGCGAGTAGTGTTGAAAACGGACGCGGAGCAATAAATATCTTAACGAAGCGAAGCAATTTGTAAGCGAGCCAACGGCGAGTGTTGTAAAAATAAATTTACCTTTTTTCATTGACGATTAAATTTCTAAACATGTGTTCCCTGTTTTTTCCATAAGCCATTATCAAAACATTTTTTCCCTGTTTCGCGGACTCAATTGCCGGAACTAACGAGAGAGATGTTGTTTTGGTCCAATCAAATTCAGGATTTATTTCCTTGAGCATTTGCCTTACTCTCTCCGATTCTTTTGCAGGAACTTGAAAAGTCGCATCAAAACCAATTTCCCCTGTTTTTGCCCATAGAATCAACAAGTATCTATTTGCTCTGGAAACATGAAGCGGAAAAATTCCGGAATATCTTTTATCCCATTTTTCCAAAGAATAATTTCTAAGTTTATTTTGCGCGAATCTTTTTACTTCTGAATGATTGGATAAATCCAACGAAGGAGGCACGGTGTTATTTATTGTCGGTTCAACAACATTAATCCTGGAATTTGGAAATTTTGCTTTTATTTTATGTCCAATTCCGTAGAGATTAGAACCGCTTGCAATGCACCAGAATGTCTCATCCGGAATCAAATCTATTTCTTCAAGTTTGGCAACTATTTTATTTCCTACGGGAGCAAGGCCTCGCGCTCCGTATAATGCCTGATGAAGCGGAATTAAATCGTCTCTCGAAGCCAGAATTTCCGCTTGTTTTTTTAGATAGCCCTCTTCCATTATTCCGCTTGCATGGATAACTTCTACATTTGGGAATCTTTGATAAAAGTCAGCATCCGGCACCATTTCATTGGCCATCACAACAACTGCCGGTCTTCCAATGTTTTGCGAGTGAAATGCCAACGCCTCTAACGCCGAAAAACCCACACCGTCAAAAAGCCTATGACTTGGATTTAATGCAAGTTGTTCTTCAATCCTGAGGGATTTTATTAGATTTTCATATAACCAAAATTTTGGATTTGCCAAATCTTTATCATTCCCCAAGCTTTCTGCATATGCCTTGTCTCCCCTTACAATCAATAAATGCCCCTTAGTTCCCAAATTTTCTTGTAAATCCGTAATTTCCACATTTCTATCATAAATTTCGCCAACAGAACTTACATCATATGAATCCCTTATTTCATTTATTCCAATCATAAAAAGACAGTTGAAACTGATATTTTAAATCTTGCTAAAACTTAAAATTCCTTACATCTTCTCCAAAATTTTTATTCTCTCTTCAATCGGCGGGTGCGTGCTTCCCAAATTTTTGAAGGGGTTTGAGAAAAACAACGGAGCGACCACTTTGCTTATTTTTTTCTCGGGTTGATTTTCATTCTTTATTTTTTTCAGAGCACCGATAAGTCCGTGGGGATAGCGCGTGAATTTAACTCCGGACGCGTCGGCGGCGTACTCGCGCTTTCTTGAAATCGCGAGCTGAACAAGCTGAACGACAATCGGCGCGAGGATTGCTAGAACGATTCCTATGACGATAAAAATCATGTTTTTGTTTTCCTTGTCGCCTCCGCCGCCAAACCACAAGCTTCTTAGAAATATTTCAGACGCGATTGCAATCATCCCGACCATCACAGTCGCTACAGTCATATACCTTATGTCGTAATTTGCGACGTGCGAAAGCTCGTGGGCCAAGACACCTTCCAATTCTCTCTTATCAAGTTTTTCCAGCGCGCCCGTCGTGACGCAGACGACGGCGTTCTCGGGATTTCTCCCTGAAGCAAAAGCGTTTATCTGCGGCGAATTCATAACGTAAAGTTTCGGCATAGGCAAGCCGGATGCAATCGTAAGTCCCTCAATTAAGTTGTAATATTCTTTATGGTGCTGCCTTGACGCCTCTTTTGCGCCGACGCTGGCTATCGCGATTTTTCCGGAGTTGTAAAATCCGAGCCAGACGTAGAAAAGCGATATTATTATCGCGAAGATCATTATCATGAAAAACAGCTCCGGCGCGAAGGTCATTGAAACGACGTATCCGAAGAGGACGAAGACTGCGAAGATAATTGCTATCAAGAAAAACGATTTCCATTTGTTGCTTGAGATCTGGTCGCTGAAGTCGATTTTTTCGGGCATGAAATGAGGAAGAGGGGAAGGTTTTTAAGATTTTTCAGGGCAAAATAATTTTTGCCACCAAGATTTTTCTTTTTTAATTTCTATTCCTAGGTGCATTTTAACACTCTCTGAATAAACATTACTATTTGGTTTTTTCTTTTTATCTCTAATTTCTTTTGCTAATTTAATATTATTTAATTCTTGATTTATCCTAATTTGATTTAGATAATTATCTTGAACATCAAAATTTTTTATTATAGGTTTTAGTATGGGAAGTATATTTAATTGTAATATTAGTGAAATAAAAACTATTATGGCTAAATTGAACCATCCATTATTCGATATCATACATTTTGTGGGGCTATTTCCATTTATAATACAAGAATAATTGGGATAAATCAGTATGATAAAAAGTCCTAAATAAATAATTAAAAAGAATAACAATGCTAAAAATCTTGAATTACTTTCTTTAAACTCAATATTATAAACCATTTTTCATCTTCTAGAATTCCACTTTCACGTTCTTCTTCTCGCTCTCGGCGATTTTCAAATATTCCTTTTTGACTCTTCCGTAAATTCCCGCGAAGAATTTTCCGAGAAGCGTCGTGCACAATGTGTTATATTCAAGTATGCTGTCGTTGTAGTGCTGCCTTGCGTAGGCGACGCGGTCTTCCGTCGTTGAGAGCTCTTTTTGCAATTCAATGAATGTTGTGTTTGCCTTCAAGTCGGGATATGCCTCTGCTATTGCGAACAGCCTTCCCAAAGCGGATTCCAAAATTCCGTCGGCCTTTACCTTGCCCTCGATTCCCTTTGCGCCCATAAGCGCCTTTCTTGCGTTTGTGACTTCTGTTATCACTGATTTTTCGTGCTTCACATATCCCTTTACAGATTCAACCAGATTCGGGATCAAGTCAGCCCTTCTTTTCAGCTGAACGTCAATCTGCGAGAGGGAACCGTCAATCCTGTTTGATAGTACAGAAAATCTGTTGTAATAGTAGAAGAATATTATTACGACCAACGCGACTATCCCGATAATAATCCAAGTCAAATCCATTATTGTGGAATGAAAATTAAATTTATAAAGTTAATGGAAAGAGTACATTGCTAACATAAAACGCGGATTTGCAGTTATTTTTTTATCGCGAGCAAAAAAATTAATTGCAGCCGTTAATTTAAACAGCGACTATTTATTAAACAAAACCCTAATCAACAAAACCTTTATTAAGTTTTTATTTTTTATTCATTAATGCGGAGAGAAGAGGGCGAAATTGAGGATGATTTTGACGTTGAATTTGTAAAATGGTTTTCCGAGATAAACCGAAATTCCGTAAGCGTTGCCGGCGGAAAAGGAGCAAATTTGGGGGAAATTTACAATGCGAAAATCCCTGTTCCTCCTGGTTTCGTCGTGACCGCGCAGGCGTACGAGCATTTCATAGAAAAGGCCGGCTTGAAAGACGAAATGAAAAAACTTCTTGACGAAATAAATTACAACAACACGAAACAGCTCGACGATGTCACAAGGGAAATAAGAAAGATGATTGTCGATTCCGGATTTCCGGAAGAGATGAGGAGAGAAATAATCCATGCATACGAAAAACTCGGCTCAGATGGCACGAGAATAGACGAAATAAGAAAAAGAATTCCCGAGAGTGTTTTTGTCGCGGTAAGAAGTTCGGCAACAGCAGAGGATTTGGCTGACGCGAGTTTTGCAGGACAGCAGGAAACATATTTGAATGTGAAAGGGAACGACGAGCTGATTGAGTCGATAAAAAAATGCTTCGCCTCGCTTTACACGTCGAGAGCGACATATTACCGGCAGAAAAAAGGATTCAAGCATGAAGAGACAAAACTTGCCGTCGTCGTTCAGAGAATGGTCGACTCGGACAAGTCGGGGGTTATTTTTTCAAAAGATCCGTCTTACAACAATGAAAACACAATCATCGAGGCGGTTTTCGGATTGGGGGAGGGAATTGTTTCGGGAATGATAACCCCCGACAAGTACGTTGTTTCTTCTGAAATGAAAATACTTGACGTGAAAATAACCGACAAAAAAGTTGCGATAACGAGAAACTCAAGCGGAAAAAACATCGAGGTTGCGTTGACAAAAGAAAAATCAAATTCGCAGGTTTTGAAAGAGTCCGAGGTAAAAAAACTCGCGGAGTTTGCGCTGAGGTTAGAGGAGCATTACGACAAACCGCAGGACATTGAGTTTGCGATTGAGAACGGAGAAATTTTCATCGTGCAAACAAGGGCCATAACGACAATGGAAAAAAGGATTGAGGAATCAAATGCGGAAATTGAAGGAGATATAATTCTCGAAGGGCTTGCCGCTTCTCCGGGAATTGCTTCGGGGAAAGTTAAAATCGTAAGAACAACGGAGGACTTGGAAAAAATAATCTCGGGAGACGTTCTTGTAACGAAAATGACAAATCCGGACATGGTTGTCACAATGCAAAAATCGTCGGCGATAATCACAGACGAGGGCGGCTTGACGGCACACGCGGCAATTGTCTCGAGGGAAATGGGAATTCCGTGCATCGTCGGAACCCACGAGGCGACGACAAAATTAACAGAGGGAGAAATAGTCACGGTCGACGGCTTCCGCGGAAAGGTTTACAGCGGGAAAGTCGGCGAAGAAACAAAAAAAGAGATTGAAAAAGTTACCGCGAAAACAAAAACGAAAATAAAAGTCACGGTTGATTTGCCGACATTTGCAGAAAGGGCGTCGAGAACCGGATTAAATTCTGTCGGTTTGTTGAGAATCGAGGGAATAATCGCCGAGTCGGGAAAGCATCCCGATCTTTTTTTGAAGCAGAAGAAATTAAAAGAATACGAGGAAGTTGTTTTCAAGGGAGTGAATGAAATAGCAAAATATTTCGATGAGCTTTGGGTGAGAACATCCGACATAAGAAGCGACGAGTTTCAAAATCTTTTCGGAGCTCCGGAAATAAAAGAGGCGAACCCCATGCTCGGAATGCACGGAATAAGATACGGCTTGAAGCATCCTGAAATTTTAAAATCAGAATTGAACGCGCTGAAACGCGTTTCAGAAAACGGAAAAGAAATCGGCGTCCTTTTGCCGCAGGCGATAAGCGTCGACGACGTGATAAAAACAAAAAAATTTCTTCAGGAAATAAAATTTTCAAAAGCGAAGCTCGGCGTAATGATTGAAACGCCCGCCGCCGTTCAATTAATCAAGGACTTTTGCGACGAGGGAATTGACTTTGTTTCATTCGGAACAAACGACTTGACCCAATATCTTCTCGCCGTCGACAGGGGGAACAAGGAGGTTCAATACTTGTATGATGAAATGCATCCCGCAGTTCTTTACCAGTTGGAATACGTTCTGAGAGTTGCTAAAAGAAACAACGTCTTGACAAGCATTTGCGGACAGGCGGGAAGCAAAAAAGAAATGGTTAAATTTTTAGTTGAAAGGGGAATAGACAGCATCTCCGTAAATTCGGATGCGGCAAAGGAAATCTCGGATTATGTCGAGCAAATTGAAAAGGGAGAATTTAAAGGAAACAACGGGCAATTGGAGAAAGGCGTGGACCTTTCCGAGTCGGTGCCAGCGTCGGAATTGCAGGATGACGATGACAACATGGGAGAGGAAGAAAAACAGCGGGAAGCAAAAAAGGATGGCGGGAAACTGGATATCTTCTAAATATTTATAAATCACCGAGACATTCATGGATAATGATTAAAAAGAGGGTGAAAGCTGAAAATAATTCTGAAAGCATTAAAAAAAATCCTGCTGTTAAAAAAACAGACACGGAGAAAATTCTTATCGAGAATTTCATCGCGATGCAAAAAGTCATGACAAATCTCGCGTTGAGCTTCGACAATTTGTCTAAGAGAATTTCCCGGCTGCTTGACTTGTTTGAAATGTCCGCTAAAACGCTCGCCGAAAAAAATTACGAGGCGGACAAGGGAACAAAACCGGAAAAGGAAATGAATGAAAAACTCAGCGCTCTTCTCGACCAAAACAGGACGATTGCAAAGGGAATCGCAATGCTTCACGAAAACAATTCCGACGGAGAATACGAAGAGCCGAAACCCGCGCCGCAGCAGCAGCAAATGCAAAGGAGACCGGAGGATAATTATCAAAAATCAATATCTTCAAGGCCATGACGTTTGACATATACACGAGAGCATCATTGGACGATTCAAAAAAGAGATTTATTCTGCTTCAATTTGCAAAAGAACTTATAAAAAACTCCGGGGAATATTTGTACACCCTTGAAAAAGTCGTCGAGGACAAGGAACGTTTGATTCAACGGGAAAAAGACAGGCAATTCGCAGTTGTTAAAAAATTGGAAAGCGGGAAAGAAACGGAAAGTATTGAAAATGCGGAAAAAAACGGATTGAAAGAAGAAAGCAAAGAATCGGGAGGCGGAATTTCCGACGTTGTCAAGCGCCTCGAGGAAGAGAAATTTGAAATTTCACTTAAGCCCTTGGCCGCTCCGAGGGAAAGATTCCGCCCGTCGCTGGAAAAAGCGCGCCTGAGAATTCCGGAGCCGGCCTTGCCGCCGCAATTCAGGTATCTGAAACCGACGCCGTCGGAAAGACAGATAGATATTGGAAAATTAAATCCTCTTGTTCAGGACCCGCTTGTAAAATCAATCGAGTGCGGCGGTCCCGGACAAAACATAATTGTCACGGAGTCGGGCGGAGCAAAAAAGACAAGCATAATTTTGAGCAAAGAGGAAATAGACGAAATTGTCGAAAGGTTTTCAAACGTCTCGAAGATTCCGATTCACGAGGGCGTTTTCAGAGTTGTCGTGGGGCGGCTGATTTTTCTTGCAATAACCTCGCAAATAGTCGGTTCGCGGTTCATAATCAGAAAAATGATTGCCGGCGGAAGATGAATTCAACTTTCTAATTTGCGGGATTATTTAAAAAATGTTTATGTAAAACATCTAAATAAGATTCTTCGCCAATCCAAAAAATGTTAACCGAAAAAACTTTATCGCGTCATCTTGTAGATAGATAATAATTTAATGTGATAGAAATTACCGCGATTACCGGATGACGGAATTTTTCACATTAACATTTTTATTTGAGCGTCGTGAAGAATTCCGATGCGGAGTCATAAAATATCTGAGCGAAGCGAAGCAAATCCGGCGGCAAGATAATAAAAATTACGCGATTCCGCCGCAGCTCGACGAACGCCATACTTCATATCCGTTTCCGCCGTTGATATTCACAACAACTTCAATTCTCAGATAACTTTTGTCATACACTCCCGGGACGTTTAAATTCTCGGCATATTCTATTTTTCTGCAATTCCCGGCTTCGCTTCCCGTTATAAACTTGACATATTTTCCAATGTAACCGCTTATTTCCGACGGGGTTTTAGGCAAACTCTCGCTGTCAAAATATTTTGCAGCCCCGATTGGCCAGACGCCGTCTATTGTTCCGAAATTCAACGGCGCGTCTTGCAAGCACTTCCCGTCGTCAGTGCAATAATCTCCCGAAGCGCAAGGAGAGCATTCAATTGTTCCGCCGCATCTCGCGCTACTCCAACTTCCGCATTGTTTTTCAATTTCAGCGCACGTTTCCGGAACGCATGTTGAGCAATCCGCAGGACAGGATGAAATTGATTCCGGAGAAACGCATTGGGCATCGCCGCAAACCGGATTTTCATTATTGCAATCATTCGGACACGAGACAGAATTCTCTCCCGCCTCGCAAATATTGTTCTCGCAGACCCCTCCGATGTTGTCGCTTCTGCAATCTGCCGAACAGGATGCGGCATTTTCAGGAGAAACGCATTGATGGTCTCCGCAAGTCGCTCCGCCTGTTTCCTCCCCTGTTCCCGTTACGTCTGTTTCCCCTGAAATTTGGGTCTGCGAAAATTGGAATGTATCGACGATATTTCCTATTGTTTCTTTTCCCGCTGAAAAATAAATCGGCGCGACAGAAACAGTTTTCAACTCGGAATTTTCCAATTCCTGAAGATTAAAATTAAACGTTTTTTCCTCCAGTTGTCCCAGGGCGGTTTTATCGTCAAAACTTTCGGTTTTACTTCCATCCGAGAATATGAATTTTACCCCCCTCAAGTCGCCTTCTCCCGCGCCTCTTGATACTCTTATGGAAACATCGTCGGAAAAAATTTGCGCGCTTTTTATACCGAGAGAAATTGTAATTCCCTGAAGAGAAACCTGTTCGCCGCCTTGCGAAAGAAAATTTGCGACAATAACCCATAAAATGCCGAGCGCAATCATGGAGATTACAATGATTAAGAGATAAGTGACAATGTCGGAAATTCCTTTTTTATTCTTAACTAAAAAACCCCTCTTTTTCATGGAGAAATAAATGAAGAACTATTTATAAAATATCTGAAAATTATTCCGCTTCGTCAACATTAATCGTCTGCTGTTGCTGGGTCGGATTGTATGGAACAAGAACCAATGTCTGGTTTCCGACGGGAATTTGAACGTATCCTTGCTGCTGGATTTGATTGACTATCGAAGCAACCGCGAGGTTCACTCCCTGATTCTGCGCATTGACAACATATCCGCTTATCGCGGGTTTTAGCGCAAAAGAGTAAAGAACCATTCCGCCTAAAACAACCACGAGCAAAATCAAAACCGCAATCAATATTTTGTTGCTCTCTTTTTCCATTGAAAATAAATGGAAATACCGTTTAAAAATCTTTTCGTGAAACTTAAAAATGCAGAAAACATAAAATTAAATGGAAAACATAATAACTCTTGAAAAGATTGAGAAGTACATAGAATTGACATCCGACGCATTAAAAGAGGCGAGGAAAAAAATAATAAAAGGAAAAGAAAATTATGCGAAAGAGATTACAGACATGGTTTCAAATTATCTTTCCGACGCGGAGCATTTCAAGAAAAAAAACGATTTTGTGAACGCGTTTGCCGCGGTAAATTACGCGCACGGCTGGCTTGATTCCGGAGTTCGCCTGGATATTTTTGACGTCAAGGATGGTAAAATGTTTACGGTGAAGTGAGATAAGACATAAAAACAATAAAAACTCTATGAAATTATGACTCTCAATAAAACTCAGATTAAAGAAATTAAGGACTTATTAAGGTCAAAACTAAACGATAAACTATCAAAATATGCAAGAGAAACAACTTCTATGCCTTTTTTGGTTAAACTCATGCAAGATTCTGAAAAAGTTGCCTCTTATTCTTTTATACATTCATTAGCTACAACTTTGGGAATGTCGGTTTATGAGAAAATTTCTGAAATTGTTGCATTAGCCCATTACGATGAAGTAAAAACGGGTTATGATGTTTTGGGAGAAATTACAAACGAAGAAAATTCTGTAATTTCTCAGATTCTTCAAGAAATAAAGAATGGAACAAGAAAAGCAAATAAAGAACAAGAGATAAAGGAGATTTTAAAATGTAAAAATAATGGTGGAAGAAAAATAAAAGTCAGAGCTGATTTATTCTTAAAGAAAGGCAATGATGAATATTATATTGAGATAAAAACAGCAAAACCCAATATAGATGTTTTTGTTAAATCAAAACAAAAATTATTGGAATGGGTTGCACTCAGAAAAAAGAAGGTAAACACAATCTTAGCTATCCCTTATAATCCCTATCATCCAGAGCCATATAGCAGATTTACAATGCAAGGATTTTTGGATGAAGAAAGAGAGCTTTATGTTGCTGAAAAATTCTGGGAACTTCTTGGCGGAAAAGGAACTTACGAAGAGGTCTTAGAAATCTTTGATGAAGTGGGTAAGGAGTTTAAAGAAAAAATACAGAATAAGATAAAAGAAGTTGCCGAAAAGAAGATGGATGTTTAATTTTCTATTTTGTCTTATCCATCTAAAACTTTCTTCTTATTAGCAACAAAACTATCACTCGTCGCTTTTACTTGGGGGTATTCTGGAGTTTTCTGAAATTCTTCTAAAGTCATTTGTTTTAAACCAATATGTTTCATTACTTCATATCCGAAAGGCGTCCAGTGGTAAGCGTATTCGTATCCTTTATTTTCTGGCCAAATAGCCCAAGCAAATTTTAAAATTCCTAAATCCACCAATCTTAAAACAGACATTTTTGTGTTGTAGTCAAAACCTGAACTATTAAAGTGATTATATCCCTTCGGTCTTCTTCCAATGCTACTTATTAATGTCAAACCATTTTCATCAAGGGATTCGGCAGCAACTTGCACCCTTTTACTTTTATGCCATTCTTGGTTTTTCATAGCACTTTCAATTATATTTTTAATAAATTCTTCTGTAACTTCTTGCTCAAAGAAGTTTATATGCAATCCCTGAATATCAAAGGGCAATTTTGTTTTTTCTTCATTCTTTTTTCTCATTAAAACAATATCAAAAGGTTCTCTAATTGCGTTAGCAATACCCAATTCATATATTACATTATGATTAATCTCTTTTGTTCTCGTGTCATCTGATAAATCAAAAATAAGGATTTTAGAATTCGCTATTGCATCAAAAATTCTGTCATTTATACTATTCGCTTCTGTTTCAAGACCTACTCTAAATGCTTTTTCAAATCCTAATTTTTTTGCAGTTTCATTAATCACATTAAAAGTATTATTGACTTCATTATCAAAAGGGAGACCTATAAATAACTGATTTTTTTGTTCACTTTCCCAGAATCTCTCAAAAAAATGTTTAGGATACATCTTATTTCTTCCTCATCCGAAAAATCATCTCTGCGTAAGGTTGTCTATCTCTCTCAGTCCTATTTAGGACTGGTCTCTTAAATTGCTCAACTATCTTTAACCCACTTTTTTCAGCAATAATAGGATAAAGGTTATATTTATCATTTGCAACAACAAAAAAGTCGCCATCATCTTTTACAAATTTACATATATTTATGAAAACTTTGCTTATCCCTTCAACATATTCTTCCTTTGCTTTCTGTCCTTGTCCGTTGAATAAAGGGCCTATTTCTTTATCATCTTTTCTTGCAATATCAAAAAGCTCATAAGCATAAGCGTGTTGTTCATGGTAATCTATTTGGCCGACATAAGGCGGAGAAGTAAAAACCCCATCTATTCTTTTATTTATTAAAAGCTTGTAAAATTCAGAATTTTGCTTTTTGATTTCTCCAAAAATATCAGCTTCTCTTGAATCCCCATGGATAACACTACTAAATACATTCTTTTTTAATTTAGAAAACTCGTTTAATCTGTTTATTGTGTCATAAGTGTATCTTATTAAGTGTTTAACAATAGAATTTATAGGAGTGCATAATTTCTTATGTTTTCTGCAATAGTATGGACCAATTTGTGGCTCAGTTAATGTTGCTAAATCTGAGTGAGTTGTAGCCCTACACGAACGGGCTGTCCTGCTTAAAATGATTCTTAGAACATTCTTTAAATCTTCATCCACAATTTCCCTTAAAAGCTTTATATAATAAAATAATTCTTGTCTTACTCTTCTTGAAAACCACTTATTGAGAAAATTATTCATTTCTTTTTCACTTAATAAGTTAGATTTGTCTTTTGTTCCATTCTTTTTAAAAAATTCTTCATTTTCCTTTAAAAACTGCTTTAACTTTTCTTCCCCATATTGTTCTTCGTTTCTGATTATACCTTTCCAAACATTACCCTTAAACTCAGGATTAGGAAAATATTTTTTATTAAATTCGTTTAATTTTTCTTTTAATTGTTCATCAAATGAATCCTCAAATACTTTTTGGCTAAATTCTCTTGTTTTAAAACAAATGTCTCTCGCTTTCCTATCCAATCTGACTAAATCATATCTTCCAACTTTAACTTTGGAAATTAAACAATTAAAATCAGAAACATCAATTCCAATGGAATGTAAACCTATCTCGGATGATTGAACGAGCGTTGTTCCGCTTCCCATAAAGGGGTCAAGGATTACATTACCTTCCTTAAAAAAAACCTTTTTCTTAAATGTGTTTAAATGAGAGTCTAAAAAATACCCTACAAGTTGAGGTATAAACTTTCCCTTGTAGGGGTGTAGTCTGTGAACGTGCTTTGTCGTGTCAGACTCTCTTAAATTAGAAAAAGATAAACTCCAATTTAAGTCATGCCCCAATTTTTCTTTCCATTTATTTTGTTTGTTAACACTCTTATCATAATATTCTTTCAGTTCTCTCAAATTAATTTTAAGTGTTAATTTATCCATATATTTTTTTATTTTTGCATATTGAAGAAGGTAACTAATATTTGAAGAAGTTACAGGCCGATTTAAATATTCAGTCGCCCATTGCGAGGCATCATTTAATGATAAAAATTCTTGGTTCATTTTTATATCTTTAATCAGATAAGAGAATATATAAAATTTTTGGTCCATTATTTAGTGATAATAAAAAACGCTAATCTTTTTTTAGAAAAGAATTATTATATTTAATCCTTCACTTCTATTTTAACATTTATAGATTTTGGAATTTGCATTTTCATAATTTGCCTTAAGATTTTTTCATTTGCGGGCAGGTCAATTAATC
>JACQLK010000032.1 GCA_016204145.1 Candidatus Pacearchaeota archaeon
TTGTGCAACTTGAAACAGTAAGGGATTATGTCAGAAATCAGTCCGAGCATCACAATACATTTTTTGCTTAAATGGAAACCGCACTCGCCGAAGGCGATTTGCCCGAAGGGCAAACCTTTAGGGTGCGGAGGATGTCATTTTCTAAAACACTCCCGTTAATATCTGCGATTGAGGTTTTGCATTAACCTCTTTTCGAATGATTCCAAAGAAATTGCCCGCTGCCGCCCGCTTCCAATCTAATTCCTTTCGCTTTGCTCAATTCTTTCATCGGAGAAATTTTAACATCGCGATTATCTGAAGTTTAACGAAGTGGAGTGAGAGTGCAACGAGGTTCGGAGCGTAGGCACAGTATGACGCAGGAGCCCCTTACTTATTTTGTTTGAAGAAGAAATTTTGAATGAAATAAATTTTCTCAGAATTATCTTCGTATAAACAAGCCAGATTTCCAACAGCTATAAGTTTTTTTAAATCTTCCAAACTTTTTAGTTCAATTCCGCCTTGAAGTTGTGGCTTGTTTTTAACATTCAAAATTTTATCTTGTGATATTTCACTCATAATATATGGTAATTAATACTTTATTATAAACTTTTTGGTAAAGGACTCCGAGTAATATTGCACATAACATAATAAACCGCCGCGATTTTTTGGCAGTTAATTATCATCCTATAAAAATTGCGTAAACAAAAATTTCATCTAAACAAATCCGACGCGATAATATTGGGATTGTGATTTTTTACATTAACATTTTGTTTTCAGCGTAACATCTCCCGTAGGATTAAAGGAAGCGGATGCGAAGCAAAACTTATTTTAAAAAATATGACGCCGCATTTATCCAAAAATTATTCTCGCTCCCGCGGAAATCATGTAGGAAATGAACATCAATGCAAAAGAATGTTTAACGCCCGCTTTCAAATTTCCCTCGGAGAGTTTCCCTATTATAAGCCCGCTGAAAAATCCCTGAATCATTATCAAATAAAGGAAAGAACTTGAGATTTCCGTCTCTATATTGCCAAAATTTGTTGATACTCCGAGTTCCGTTCCAACCGCGCCGACGTTTTGTATTCCGGAAAGCATCGGAATTATTTTGTATTGCATCACGAGAATTATTATCATGAAAACGAGGAAAATTATGTACCCTTCCGCGACAAGGGTCGATATTGCCGCCTTTCTTTCTTTCTTCAATTTGTCCGAGGTGTTCACCGCTCCCGCAACCGACTCCAGAATTCCTCCGATTTCTCCGCCGGATTTCTCCGCCTGTCCTATGAGCGTTATCGCCTTTGAAATCGTTCTGTTGTCGACGTCCTTTGCGAAAATCTGCAGCGCCGCTGTAAGCGGAATTCCGAGGTAAATTTGCGTCGCGAGTTTTTTTATGTGCGTGCTCAGAACTCCGTAAGGCCTGTCTTTCATGTTCACTATGCTTTTGCTTATCGGCGTTCCCGCCTTCACGCTTTCAACGAGATTTCTCGAGAATTCAATGAACATCTGCTCTTTTTCCGTCGATTCCCTCGACTCCTGAATTATCGTCAGGACAAAAGGCAATACGCCGGCTATCGCCCCGATTCCTATGAGCAAGAGGAAAAATCTCGTGTCATATATCAGGAAAGAAACCGCGATTATCACGATTGCCGAAATTATCCCGATAATGTGTATCCTTTTTATTTCCATTTGTTTGATTTATTTTAGATTTACATGTTTGATTGCTTTATATTTAGGAAGACGAGGAATCCGATATTAACCATTGTGACACTCAACACCATTATGAGAGTTATTGCGGAAGCGCTCAGGGCAAGCCCCAAGCCGGAGATTCTCATCATCATCAAAAGAAGCATGAGTATCATCGGAGCCGCAATGACGACGCTGATGTAAATGTCCATGAACGTCTCCGCGGTTTTTGTCGCCTTTTCTTTTTCAAGGTTGTATTCGAACAGCATCGTATCCGCGCGTTCGTTGAAAAATTTCGGCAAATCCCCGCCGGAGCTTATTGTCGTCGCAAGCCCGTTGAACAATTCCGATAATTTTTTGCTTGAGGTTGTGAACGTGCTGTTTCTCAGGGCTGTTACAAAATCATACCCCAAAACATTTATGTTGTTGATGAGTTTCGTGAATTCTTTTTCCAAATTGGGATATTCTCTTGTTGTTATGATTATGCTGAAAATTTTCGTAGGGTCGATCATTGAGCCGGAAATCGCCGCCATGTTTATCGTCGCAAACGGAAGTTCCTGGTCTATTTTTCTGCCGAGGGAATCCTTTTCCAGCGATGGATACGAATACATGAAAAGGATGGTCGCAAGAGGCACGACGAGCATTATCCAAAACGTCTCGAGAATTCTTATCCAAATGTTGCCCTTTGCAAGAGTAATTATCGGCAATTCCGAGCCGAAATTGAAGAAAAGAAAGAAAATGAAAATAAGAATGGAAACCGCGAAAGAGATTGCCGTTGTCAGAATCGTGACTGATACGTAGCTTTTCAGCAAAAAACTCAAATTCGCTTTGGTGAGATATTCGTGCAATTCCGTGAATTTCCATTTTTTTATCAACTCGGAGGAGTAATCTGAAAATAATCTGTTTGCCGTCCGGACATAGCCGCTCGGTTTTTTGATTTTCTTCCTCGCAATTTCCTCCGCTTTTTCCGTTTTTTTAATTCTTTTCAGCGTGCCTTTTTCAATTTCCGAAAGCCCGTCTCCGTAAAACTTCGGAAAAAATTTTTCAAAAAATCCTTCTTTTCCCGAAGCGCTTTCGGTCTCCGGTTTTTCCGGAATTTTAGCCGTTTGCATTTTGACCGGGCTTTTAAGCGGATTTGCAATCTCCGCGCCGACGAGCAAATTGAGGACTTCATCGCCTATTTTTTTAAACTCTTTTTTCAGGATTTTTATTTGCTCTTTCACTGATTTATCGTCTTCCGAATCGCCTTTTAAAATTTCTTTTGACAGCGCGTTTATTTCCCTCGCTATTTTTATCTCTTTTGAAATGCCATTTTTCAGCCCGAGAAAAAAATCCCCGCTTTTATATATCATCTATCATCTCCGAAATTTTCTTTTGCATTCTTGCCATCGCCCCCCTTGCCTTGTTGAAATTTTCAACGTCGCCTTTTTTGTAACTCTCTTCAAGCTTCGACTCCAAATCGTCCATTGATTTCACAACCTGCAAAAAAAACTCGGCGTCTTTTTCCATTTTATAATCCTCTTTGTTATTCCTGAAAAAAGAAAAAAGTATTATTAAATTTATTGAATTCCGAATTCCTTCAGGACTTTTTCCGGCTTTTTGTAATACTCGTTTATTATCTCCTGAACTCTTTCAAAACCGAAAATTTTTCTCTTGTAAAGAGTGTAAAGCAAACTGACTCTTCTCCTGAATTCCAGTTCAATTTCTTCCATTTTCATTCCGCTCATTCTAGATATCTTGTCGAAAATTTTGCTGTTTCTCTTGAAATAAAAACTGTCGTCGCCGGGATTCCATGTGAAGGGTGTGTTTGTAAGCGCGATTCCCTCCGGCGTCACGTTGATTACCTCGACGATTTCCTTGAGTTTTCTCGTTTCCTGCTTTTTTACGACGGCGTGCGTCATTACCGCGACGCAATCGAGAACATTAATCAGCGACGGCGACAATTCAATCGGCGGCGTTTCCAGTCGTTTTATGACCGTGTCGACGGAATCCGCGTGCATTGTGCTTATCGAACTGTGTCCCGACGCCATTCCCTGAAAAAGCACAAACGCCTCTTTTCCCCTTACTTCTCCGACAATTACATAATCCGGATTCTGCCTGAAAGAGCTTCTGAGCAATTCAAACAAATCAATTTCTCCGACTCCGCCGATTCCCGTCGCCGTTCTTGCGACGCTCGGAAGCCAGTTCTCCCTCGGAAGGTTTAATTCCCTCGTGTCCTCGATGCTTACAACCCTTGACTCGGGAGGAATGAAAAACGCAATAGCATTGAGCAGGCTTGTTTTCCCCGACGATGTTCCCCCTATTATCAGAAGATTCATTTCATACTCTATCAAAAGCCAAAGGTAAGCGAGCATTTCCGGGCTTAACGTGTTGAAGCTGATTAATTGCGGCGGCGTCCACGGCTCTTTTGTGAATTTTCTTATCGTGAACGTAGGTCCCCTGGAAGTGATATCTTTTGTGTAAGTCGCGTTTACTCTGCTTCCATCCGGAAGGCTCCCGTCCAAAATCGGAGACGCGTAAGAAATGTATTTTCCGACTCTTTGCGCGAGCTTCTCGACAAAACTCGCGAGTTTTTCCGAATCGTTGAATATCACGTTTGTCTTCATGTTTCTGTAAATTCTGTGGACAATGTAAATCGGCGTCTCCGCGCCGTTGCATTCAATATCCTCGACGAAATAATCCCTTAACAGCGGCTCTGTCTCGTTGAATCCTATGAAATTTCTCGCCAGATAATAAAATATCTTTTGGTAACTTTCGTATGAAATATCCAATCCGAGCTCAAGCGACAATATTCTGAACATTCTGTCTATGTAATCGATGAGAACGTTCGCGTCTTTTTGGACGATGCTGTCAAAATTTATTATGTTTTCCATTGCCGAAATCAATTCATCCCTGTATGCCTCCTCTTTTTTTGTAAGCGGCGGCTCTTCGACCTCGTAAACCAATTCCGAAATTTTGTCATTCCAGTAAATGTGCGCGAATGCAAACGGCGCGATCAAAGTGTATCTTATGTTAACCTGCGATTTGTCCTCTATTTTTCTCAGCGTCGGAACTTCCGGAGAAAAGTCAATTTTCACTCTCGGATAGCTTTGTATTCCCGTTATTTTTTTTTCTGTTACTTCAACCATTTTAAAATTTATTTATAAATTTTAATTGAGCCGATTTCTTGGTCGGCGATTTTGAAAAATTTCCTGTTTTCCATTGTGTTTATATCAAATTTATCTCGACAATTATTTTCCCAGCGGAATTTTTGTCTTTGTTTTCAATTGACAATTTGTACGGCGTCGTTGATTGCGTCAATGTTTTTATTCCGTCGCTGTCTCCGTCATATTTTATATCGTAACCATATTCTGAATTTAACGTGACTTTGTATGTTCCGCCCGTTCTTTCAGTTATTGCATTCACGTTTCCAAGAGTTATCTGCTTGTCCGGCTCGCTGTAAACATAATCTGTCTCGATTGTGAAATTTATTTCCTCGTTTTTTCCGTCTATCAGCAACTCGCCCCTTTTTACATTGACCTCGATTATTCTTTTGTTTCCCAAGCCGCCCTGCACGACAGATATTATGACTTCGTTTATGTCCTTAATTAAGTTTATGCTTTGCTCGATAGTTGTTTTGTCTTTTACTTCGCTGACTTTCGGAACTGCGAACGCGAGTATGGCTCCTATCATTATCAATGCTATAAGGGTGTAAATCACCGTTTCAACCCAAATCTGTCCCGTGCTATTTTTTGTAAAAAAATTGCGGCATAAAAATTTCTGAAATTTCTGATTTTTATCTCTCTTTTCTTGCATGGTAAATAAAGAAGAATTTTGTTTAAATAATTAACTCATTGAACATCCTGTTGAAAGTTTTATTTTCATAGCATTATAAAATCCCGTCGCCAATCCCACTACTCGCAACCCCATCTCGTTTTGAATTCCAAGAATTTTTTCCACCGCCCACCCAATAAAAACCAATTTTAACAAAGGACAATCCTAAACTTTACGGTTGAGTTTTACATTAAAATCTTTTAAAATGATTCCAAAGAAATTATTTGTATATCCAAGAAAATAAATGATAATTCTATAAACAAAAAAGAAGCGATAAAATTATTTTTGAATTAATTTTTTTATTTTGCGAAAAGTCGGCGAAGCAATTAATAAGCGAACGACGGCGAGAGTGGATTTTATTTAGGCAAAAATGGGAAATTATTATTCGAGCGTTGCGCAAAGGTCAATGCTTGACAATGTATCTGAAACATCGCACTGGTTTCCGTTTATTATCGGCGCGATTTGTATCGCCTTCGGCGCAAAAGCCGGATTCCACCTGAATCTGTACGTCTTACCGCCATTTTTATCAGGAAGTTTTATTGAAGTTAAGTTGTCATAAGTATGTATTCCGTCTATTGTCTGCGCTGTATTTGTTATCTTGAAACTTTTTGTTTCATCTTGGCTGGAAATTGAAACAACAACGCCGTCAATGTCAACATCCCCGACATTTAACATGATGCGAACATATCTTCCAAATAGAGAATTGTCAGGGTTGCCATCATAACAGGTGTATTTTTTTTCAATTGCGACTTTTCCGAAATTTCCAAAGCACGATTTCGAGCTGTCAATTTTGCTTTTTATAACTCCGTTCACCGCGCCCCAGACGATTGCCGTCGCGACGAGGACAAGCCCTATCATTATCAGCGTTATTATTATTTCCGAGATTCCGCGGTTGTTTTTTTTATGAAAAAGACGGCTGAATTTTTTGGATTTTTTCATTTTATTTTACAAACTCAACGTTGTTTTTATTTTTGAATTTTTCGTCGCCTGTTAAAAATTTCATGTTCATCTCTTTGGAAAGAATATATCCTATGCAATCTATGTAGCTTAACTTTTCTTTTTTATATTCAAATCGGAATTTGCCCGCCTTCAGTGCGATGTCCAATTTTATTATGTTGGACAAATTAAAATTCAACTTTTTCATCCAAAAATCCGCGGTTTGCCTATTATACTGCCTTAATAAGAAATAATAAACCTCCATTAGATTAAGGGTGCTTGTAGTAATAAGGCCTTCCCCGAATTTTTCGTAGTTTTCATTTTCCAATATTAATTCTATGATTGCATAACTGTCAAAAAATAATTCATTCATTCTTCCTCCGGCCACAATTCCCGGTCTATTTCATCAAGAATTTTTTGGGTGTCTCCTTTTCTTTTTAGTTTAAATTTTTTTGCCAATTCTAAAACATCTCCGACAGTCATCATGTTGCTCGGTTCTATCCTCACAGATATTTCAGAGCCCTCTCCAATTTTTTTGCTGTCCATAAAATCTTTTGGGAGAATTATTCCGAATGAATTGCCCCATTTCCTGACTCTTGCTTTTATTTGTTCCATAAATTATACATGTATAACTTATTTATAAAACCTTCTTTAGACATCAAGAAGAAATGACTTTTCCGTATTGCGCTTCGTCGCATGTGAACGACGCCTGCGAGCCGGATTGTGCCGTTCCCGCGAGGATCGGAGTAAGAACGATTTCTTCATAATCCAATGTTCCTGAATCTATCGTGACGGCTCCGCCGACGTTCAATCCGGAGATTGTCCATCCTGGATATTCTCTCATTTTTTTTGTTAAAAATCCTCCGGAAGTGTCTGACAGTTTTACCTGGAAATCATAAATCGGAACGTTTCCCGTGTTTGACACGTCAATTTTCCCGTCGGTTTCGGAATAAATTGCCTCAAACTCAACATTTCCGCAAACCAATTGAATGTTCTGGTCGAATTTTATCACCGACTCCTGCGTAAGTCCGCGAATCCATGTGAATATTATTGTGCCGCTGACAACGACAAGCCCGACGAGAAGAATCGTCGCAATCACCGGAGACAATCCCCTTTCATCACCCATTCTCCATTGATGGCGGAGAGGTTTATAAATTTTAATGTCAATCTACTTTGTTACTTAAAGGTTGATGAAAGAATAATTTAAAAGTCCAAGAAAACTTATCTTTGAAATTAAGCCATTCAGATTATCTTATAAATATTCCAGGGATAAGGCGTTGTTTACATTCTGGATTTGTATCATAAAAAGAATAAATAAATCTCTCCGTCAAACTCAAGACCCACTATTTTCTGAATCTTTTTAAAAATTCCTTAGGATGAATTATTTTTATTTTTCCAAATTCTTTTAGTTTTAAAAGATGATTGTTATAAGAGACAATATAACTGGCTTTTCCGTCTATGGCTGTTTCAATGATTTTATCGTCTGAAGGGTCTTCTTTTACAGTATTTATTTCTGTTTTGCTGTCAATTAAATCGCTTAAATACAATATTGTTCTTATTACATCTTTAATATTTTCATTTTTATCGTCAATAAATTTATGAAATTTCGCCTCTTTTTTTAAAACATCTGCAATTTCATTTAGGATTTTTTCGCTTATAATAACATTAATTTTCTTTTTTTCTATTAACTCAACAATTTTGTTTGCTTCTCCTTCCCAGAACAAAGCGGAAAGCCAGACGTTTGTGTCCAAAACAACTTTCATTTTACCTCTTAATTGCCCTTATTTCCCGAATTATCTTCATGAGATCTTCTTTGTTAAAATTGGTCTTTCCCGCCGCTCTTTTAAACGGCTTGCTAACTTCTTCCCATCCCTTAATCTTCGGAATATCCGCCTTTTTGATAACTATTGAATTATCAATTTCATTTACAATCAACGGAGCGCCCTCCTCCAGATTAAGCTTTTCCCTTATGCTTATGGGGATTACTATCTGCCCCTTGGAGGATAATTTTGTAAATTCTGTTATCATGTAAGAATGTAAGATTTAATCTATTTAAATATTTCTATGTTCTTACTTTCTTACTAAACATTTATTAAATCGCTCGGATATTTTTATCATACAAAAACTTTAAATACCGTTACTACTATGATAAAGTAACTAAAAATCAAAAATATAATAAACCCAAATGGAGATAAAATAAAATGGGAAATTTAATCTCAAGATTAGGGAACGCAGGGAGAAGAATTGCAGTTGTTGCTTCTTTGGCTGGCGCTTTGGCGGTTGCAGGATGCGGCGAGCTTGAAAGGCAGGCGTGCTTGAGCAATAATTTCCGCGATTTGGAAAAGCCGAAGGGAAAAATAGCGGAGGTCTTGGACTGCGAGAAGAAAAATCAGGCGCCGAGTTTGGAGATCGGAACGGATTTTGGCAAAGGATTAAGCGGAAAAGTAGATTATCTTGTTTCAGGAGAGGACTCTGATGGCACAATATCTGAAGTAAGGGTAAGATTCAACAACGGATCTTGGGAGATATATTCAAATGGGACGAGTTTCCAAAAAGACATAGTCCCCGGAGCAAATTCTCTGGAAGCGTATGCTGTTGACAATAAAGGCGCGCAGTCGCCGATTGTCACAAGGAGCTTTGAATCGCCGACGGAAACGGAAGCAAGGGCGAAGATTGAGGAGATTTTGAATTTAAGATTAAATATGTATCAAGAATATTTAATAGAGGATGTATATTCAGCACCACAAGATGGGATAAATACTATCTTAGTTGATTATAATATAGAGACATTTAATCCACCACCCAAACACGATGCAATTATAGGATATATAAGTCCTACTGATAGTTTAAATACAGAACTCAGTAATAAGCAGTATCTCGATGGATATAGCGTCCCAAATTTATATTTAGCAAGATTGCCTTTATCAGAAATAGAATCCCGTCTTAATTCCTGGATTGATAACGACTGGCAATAATTTTAAATCCGTTTATGGATATAGCAACTATCTCTTTATTTGCAAGTTTAATTTTAACGATCATATTGGTTCCTTTAGGCGCTTTAATGCTAAAACTTACTGCAAAAATATTCAAGTTAGAGGATATAAGTTATGGCACTGCATAAAGATAAGTCTTATTTTGGGACCCTTCTGGTTTATGATGCCGCTTTTAAGTTATTTTATGCCTTCTCTAATTATAACTCTTTATCTAATTTTTTCGGTTATATACATAATACTTAGTATATGGTTAATAAAAACTAATTACAACATTGAAACGGGAAAAGCCATTTTTGTTATAATGGTATGGAGCATATTGACAATTATAGTTGGAATTTTGTCTTTCTTGGCATTAACATTTATTGTTGGGATTATTGGTTTAAAATTTCTTTTTGGATAGCAACAATCTGCAAATTAAAAATAAAGTTTTTTAAGGCACAAGAATTTATTAAAACAATGAAAATCCCAAGGATTGAATTTATATGGTCGTGGATTTATCAGCAAGAAGTCCATAGTGCTAATGTAAAAACAGAAACATATGATTTTGAAATTTATGATAGATATGTATCAAACTTCATAAAAGAAATAAAGTTGGAATGGAACAAGAACGGTAATAAGATATTAAGCTACATGGAAGAAATAACTAACCTAAAATGGAAAGAAGAGAAAATAAATTGTTATGTAATCAAAATAAGCACTTTTCCACCATTCTCAATCCCTTTAACAATACCAATACAGTTTGAAACGCCGGATAAAAAAACGTACACTTTAAGCACAGAGAGGTATCTTGACATGTTGATCCATGAACTTATACACAACTTGTTTGTCCAAAATGAGAAAGAAACAGATAAATATTTCGAACATGTCTTCGATAAATATCGGGATGAACCATTCAATACGGTTCTTCATATCTTGCTGCATACTATACATAAAAAAATATTCTTGAAATTTTTTGGAATAAAACGGTTAAATGATGAAATAGAAAAAAGTAGTTATTATCCTGATTATAAAAGGTCGTGGGAAATTGTAAACAAAAAAGGAGAAGATTCAATTATTAAAGAATTCAGAGATTACCTCGATGTTAAACCCAAGGAAAAAGCATAAAGAGGAATTTCTTCTTTAGTAATGTCTAATAGTTTTGTAATCCCGTCATTGTCAAAACCCCCCAAAGCGCAACATCCTAATCCTTCTTGCTGAGAAGACAAATAAATATTCTGTCCTATGTGTCCACACTCTATTAGTGAAAACCTATAAGCATTAAATCCATATTTGACTTCCGACCTATTCACTACACTCGTTAATATTATATAATTTGGGTGGTTTGCATTAACCTCTCTTCCAAATAGTTGAGATGATTCTTCTCTCAGATCCTTGCGTAAAAGATACTCTAATTTATTCCCTTTGACGTCATAATGATACAGTCCTGCATCCAAATTTTCAGTGTTGTTGGATATGTAATATAACTCAATGGGAAATCTTGCACCGCCTGATGGATAAAATCTCCTAGTGTTATCTGGGGGTGCACTTGGATTGTGTATTCCAGCAGAATAGTAAAGAACATTACTGATTTTTTTGAAGGGTACACCCCTGTCTTCATAATCCCTTTTTGATTCTCTTTGAAAAAGTATTCTTTTATATTCGCCATCTTTTGCTTCGGGCATAAGTTCAACAATAGGCATCCGAGGATATCTTTTAAAAAAAATCTTTACCCAATTAAAAGGGGTCTCTTCTTCAGATGGCGGATTAAAATTTTTGCTGAAATCAAATTTTGTTCTTTCATAAAATTCTCTAATCTCTTTTAACATTTTATATAAAAGGGTGCGGGAGAAGGTTAATTACATTATTCCCAAGAAATTTATTTAGTCTATTGCTATGATAACATGGAAATTCTTCCTCTAGGAATAACGGATGCAATTCTGGCTGAATTGTCCTTATTACATTAAATCCTGCTTCCTTATATGGGGGGTAAGTTATATCCACACTAAATGTTTGTACCCCTTTATTTTGTAGATAATTTACTAAAGATTTTCTATTCATAGCGGGTCTTCTAATTTGTCCAATGCGAACAGTTTCTTCATTTCCTAATAAAAAATCTAAATCAGTAATTCTTTCCTTATTGTACCAAAAAAGACCCCTGTCTTTTTCCGATTTAATATCTTTAGAGTTTGTAAGTGGAACGTTCCCCTGTTTAAGATATTGATATCTAGTCCATTGTCTTATCTGATGAGATTCTAAGATAGCCCCTTTTATTGATTCAACTTCATCGAATCCCGTTTTTAGTCCAACCGAAACTGCAGGACCAAAACCAGTTCTATCTAGAGCAATGCACATATAACTAGGAACTTCAATATCTGTTGTTATATCAAAAACATTTAGTTCAATCAAATATCTGTTAAAATATTCTTCAAGCGTTTTAAGTTCTCTTTCCAATTCAACTTTTGGAAGTTTTCTTCTCGATAAATAAGAAATAATATACGCATCTCTCTCAATATTCTCTAATATTCCTTTTGATAGCGCGTCTTCAAAATTTTCAGCGGCGGCAGCTCCTGTACTAATACGTGGGCGTATTAATGGTTCGCTAAAAGGATATTCTACAAAAACTAATTGTGCTGGAATTAGAATCTCTTCCATGTTACATTCGTTTCTCCCCTTGACCCAAGAAATCTTAGAATTCCTAATCAAAGAAATATATTGTTCCTTTTTATAACTCATATCTGTATCTCTAAAATTCACAAATCTTGCGGGATCAACACAGAGGGCTTTGTTAAATTTCATTGATATTAGTTCTGGGGACAACCCCTCCGTGTAATTTAAACAAGTCCTCTCAAGAAATTCACCACACGCCTTTATCTTTGCTCTTTCCTCGTTTATGTCGACAGAAGTTCCTCCGGATTCAGGATCATCTTTATAACAAGAATATTGGGAAAATTTTGGCTCGTCAGTAAAATAAAAAGATTCAATTAGATCGCCCAAACATCCAGTTAATCTTAAAAGATTAAATTTTCGCAATGTCTCCGAATCCATTAACTACAATAATAAATCTGAAGTCATAGCTGCTAAAGGAGAGGTTTCTCCTATAGAAGATTGTCTTTCTGCAGAATAGGTTCTATTACCTATACTTCCGTAACAACCTCCCCCACAACTCCAAGATCCATTACATGGTTTACCTAAATAAACCACCCCTTTTGGTTCAAGAGATGCTGCACCTTCAATGTAGTCTAACATTTCGGTATTTTCGTTCCCCATACTTTTTTATGGAGAGTAGATTATTTAAAGATTTCTATACTGAACTATAAAAAGAGATTTTACTGCCAATATAAAATTTATAAAGATTAATTAATAAATACTTGAATGGCTGGCGATTTTAGAACTAATAGAATTTTAAATCATTCTAATTCTTTCCAAAGAACTTACCATCCAACGGAAAAAAGCCCATTAAATTTACCCCTTATAATGATTGGAGTCGCAGTCGTTTTCGTTACTTTTTTGAGCATTTTTCTATTCACACTGCAAAATGAAAATTTTGCACAGCAAGAAGATAACTCTAAACCCCTTGTAGGAGGACAGTTGGAAAGAACTTCCGGAGGATTAATTGTAGATGAAAACTGCGACGTTTTTCTGGACAAACTTGATTCTTGCACTAGATATAAATGCCAACTTACTCATCCCTTTACCAGAGAAACATTATTAAGAGAGATTTTAGGAATGACAAGAGATGGAAAGTGCAGTTATGCCGAAGAAATGCCTAATAACGGAAAAATGGAGTGCAAATATACTGAAAGCATAAGAAAAGCGATGGTTCAATTTTATGAAGATTTAAGTAACGCAGAATCTACTGGGGCGAGTACTCATGCCTCTCTTTCACCACAAGGGGCAGAGGTAGAAACTAAATATACAATTGACGGAAAAGAAGTTGAAAATCCGTTGCAAGAGGCATTGGATAACGGACAATGTGTAATTTCTGGATATGGCTGATTTCTGAATTAATATTTCTTCCCTTTTATCCTTTCACACCAAGATATTTTTTTATCGGTTGGCTCAAAAATTATATTTCCTTCTTTATCACAAGGGAAAATTAATTTGTAATTATTTAAATCTTTAAAAATAGGAGAACCGTTTCTCAAATGCCAAGCCCCAAGTATAACCACAATCGGCTTAATAGATTTATTTTTATATTTTTGTAACATTTCAGAGTGTTTATTTTCCCTTTCTATCACTATTTTATTTATTTCCTCTTTTTCTTCCAAAGAAGGTTCTTGCTGATTTATTATCTTATGCTGCAAATTCTCATTAAATCCAAAATTTTTGAAATCAATTCCTATGAGTTTTATCCCCTTTATGTGGCATAATTCTATCAAGTCCTTTACTATAGAGAAAGAAGTCATATTTGAAATTTTTTTGGAATATGATATATTTTGATAATTCTTTTCTGATTCTAAATTAATATCCTCCAAACTTTCGGCAAGAACATATTCGGGATTGTATCTTTCTATAACCTCTTTTTGTTTCTCAAAATCATTAAGAAAACCATGAGTATCGCCGATAAAAATAAAAGAATTAGTAAAATTCATACTTACATCCAGTACATGATGCTTGTTCCGTCAGAATAGCTTCTTTTATTTATCATGTTATTTATGTCAGATATAATTTAATTAAATCTCTCAATATCTTCTCCCACTTATATTAATTCCATCAACATAAAAATTATCACTATTATGATTCATTTCTGCTTCAAATTTCACGTTAACAGAGCTATCAAAAGTAAATTGAGTATTTGTAATAGTTTTTTCTTGATATGCCCAATTCCCTTGAGTAATTCCATTGTTATCACATCCCGAAGTTCCCCAACTATCTATTTTAGTATTATCAATCTTAAATTCAAGGCAATCATTATCCCCCGTATCCAATCCAGTATAATACCCCCTCCATTTTATTGTTATTTCTTTAAATCCAGTAAAATCAAAGTTTTGATCTGTAATAGCATCACTACCATCGTGTCGTAAATGAAATGCCCAACTTCCACCATCTACTCCGTTATCATCAACTTTACTTCTGTCATTATTTCTATCAGAATCCGCCCCCGTATAACTCCATCCCTGTGTTCCTGATTCAAATCCAAAGTAACCTAAATTCAACGTTTCAATCTTACATGCATTAACATCAGTTCCGCTGGTTCCTCCAGAACATCCGTCTCCGCTTGCAAGGTTTCCATCATCACATTCCTCTGTTCCTCCATTTTGATTCCACAAATAATTGTCTCCGCATCTTGCATCTTTGCACATATAACTTGCAGCAGAATCTATTACACAGGCATCATTGTTGATGGTATTCCCGTCATCGCATTCTTCATTTATTGCAGGAATTTCATTATTTGGGCTTAATTCAATTCCGTCTCCGCAATAATTTCCAGCAGGATCTGTTTCGTCGTTATCCGTAGCACTGTTGCAACCAGGGTCTATCGTACCGGGGCCATTGTAATCAATCTTTCCATCGCCATCATCGTCTAAATCGTTATCACATAAATACGTCGCAGGGCAAGCCCCACAATCTCCTGGGCAACCAGAACACGTTTCTCCATCTACAACGTCGCAAGTCAAGTCATTATCACAAACTTGCGGCGTACACTCAATATCCTGTTTTATTTTCGCGCTCGTGCATGTGAACAATCTTTTCCTGTCGTTGATTGTCTCTTCTCTTACAGGAATTATGTCAACAGAATAAATGCACGAATTCGGCGTAGCGGAACGCGATGAGTCAGAAGAGCAAGTGTCTGAATTTGCGCCTGGCGGTAACGGAAGAGTAAAAGTATCAGACATTGTCGAGCCGGCTTCGCCTCTTGAATTTCCAACAAAACTTACAAAATTATTTCCACTTCCAAGGGAAGTATATTTCGCCAAGTCCTTTGTCGCAAGAGTTTGCGTTGATTTGTTCGTCGCCTTGATGTAATATCCGTCTATATCAAATCTTCCGCTGTTCTTTAAGTTTAGCGTAAGTCGGTTTAAGTCGCATTTGTAATCATAACTCTGCAAAAGAATTGAGACCCCGTCGGAGCATTCAAGCGCGTCCTTTGGAATGTATGACTTCAGCCAGACATAAACAATCAAGCTCATTGTTATCGCGAGCGAGATAAACAAGACGTATTCTATCGTCGTGCTGATGCCGCGGCGATTTCGTCCGAGAGGGTGATTGAGCAATTTCCAACGGCGATTTTTCAGCAAACCCCTTATTTTCATTGAATAACTTGGAAATAAATATTTATAAATTCTAATATTAGAGATCCTTCAATTTTTTTGCGGTATTTTCGCCGCTTTTTTTGTTAGAATCCGCCGCTTTTTTGCTTCTTTTTATAAACGATGAAATTTGTTTAGTTAATTTAATAAATATCTTTCGGCGATGCCCCTCTTCCCGATAAATATTTTTTTCTTTCAACCATTTGTAATCGTGTAAACATCCCCAAAAATTTTTTTAGTTGACATTTTAATCTAATTTTAACATCTTCTTAAGGATAGCGTCTATTATTTTTAACTCTTTATCTCCTAAGAACCCAATCTTATTCTTTAATCTTTTTTTATCAATGGTCCTTACTTGAAATAATAACAACACAGAATCAGAATTAAGTCCGTTGATTTTTGACGGCTTTATCTCAAGCGTATTTGAATATCTTAGGGATTGAATGTTTGATGTAAAAGGGATTATTATTGCCGTATTTGCTTCTGATTCATATAATACAACTGCCGGCCTAAGCCCCTTTTGTTCATGACCGTTGCTTTCAGGAATTTCAACATACCAAATTTCACCTTTTTTCATAGGGAATTTTCAAAATTGATTAGGGCTTCATCGCTTAAAATTTCCCAATCTTTAAACTCCTTGTTCAAATCAATTTGATTCTTTATGGCGCTTAAATAAAACAAAATCGCCCTTTCAACAATTTTTCTTTCATCAAAGCCAAGTCTTTCAGATGCTTTTTTCAGTTCGCTGTCAATTTCTTTTGAGAGTTTTATATCCATATTAAAATAAACCTTTTGGGATTTAAATAATTATCTGCAAATCACCCGTTTGCAATGGTGTAAACGTCCCCTTCGATTTCCTTGGAAACGACAAAAAAGAAATTTTCGCCCTGGTTTAATGTGAATTTGTATTTTGCGTCGTCAATTGCCAGGAAAATATCCTGAGGCGGACTGTTCAATGTTCCGGACGCGAGAGTATCGCACGACCCCTTTGTTATGTGCAAGAGTAATTTTTCGGCTCCGGAACTATCCTCGATTTTTATATCTCCGTCGTTTATTTTTTTGCATCCGGCGAGAGTGATTTCAGAAGTCGTACCGAAAATATAATAAAAATCGTCGGCGTTTGAATATTCGGAATAATCCTGCGCAAAAGTTGTAAGTTGATTTTTCATATTGCAAGAATCGGCGTTATTCAAACAATAATCGATAACTTTCGCGCTTTCAAATTCCAATTCATCTTTTGCATAATAAAATCTCGCGTCGCCTTTTTTTTCTACAAAATTCACGACGCTTGCGAGCCCGGCAATCACCGTTATTATTATCACGATGAGAATAAGAAAAAACTGCCCCCTGCTATTTTTTGGAAAAAAATTGCGGCGTAAAAATCCCTGATTTTTACCTCTTTTGTTCATCGGCAAAGAAAGCAAAAGATATTTATTAAGGTTTTGAAATTAACCAAAAATATTTAATCTTGCGAATGTTTGAATAAATATGCTGCAAACAATCGGTTTTGGCGTGCTTGAAGAAAGGGACAAAAAGGACTTTGAGAAATTGTTTAATGAATATTCTGTGAAAATTCAAAGAAAGCTGAAAAACATCTCTTCATCTGCGATTCACTTGAAGGAATATGAAAAAGACGGCTTGAGAAAAAAATTCAGTGTTCATGCGAGGATTGTCGCGCCGACGATAATTTTCGAGGCCGACGCCGCGAACTGGGATTTCAAAAGGACGTTGCATAAGGTTTTCAACAAGCTTGAGCAGGAAATAGAGCACAAGTTTCACGTGAGCGACGAACATAAAAGATGATTTGGTTTATTTTGTAAGCTTGTCTCTTTCATCCAATCTAATTGCCAAACTAGCTTGCAAAGAATTTCAAAAATTTGTCCCAGCCCACCCGCCCAAAACAGCCGAGGCTAACATGCAATCCAAGTTTAATTAAAAACAATTTGAACGCCTGGCGCAACTATTAAATTAAGGAGATAATTTTGTGCATCAATCTTCTATCAGCGGAGAACCTTAACTAATTTCGGTTCGGAGCGGATTAATAAGCGAACTGAAAGTGAGCGCATATATTTTGAAAATTTATAAATCCCAAAATACATTTTCAACCATGCAAAAACTATTTAATTGGAAAATATTATTCATTGGAGCAATCATTCTTTTGATTGTTTTCGGGACTTACAAAATGAACAGCACATCAAGCAGCAAAAAAGTCGTTCTTGAGACGAATATGGGAAATATGACTCTTGAATTGTATTCCGACATGCCGCTCACGACGGGAAATTTTGAAAAACTTGTTTCAAAAGGATTTTACGACGGAGTAATTTTTCATAGAGTTATTGACGGATTTATGATTCAAGGCGGAGACCCGCAAGGGACGGGAATGGGCGGTCCGGGATATAATATCAAGGACGAATTTTCACACGCCGGAGGAAACAAAAATAATCGCGGAACAATTTCAATGGCAAATGCCGGAGCAAACACTGGCGGAAGCCAATTTTTCATAAATCTCGTTGACAATAATTTCCTTTACACAAAACATCCCGCGTTCGGCCGCGTGGTTGAGGGAATGGACGTTGTTGATGCAATCGCAAAAGTTTCAACGGACGGAAACGACAGACCGTTGAGGGAAGTTAAGATTTTGAAGGCGGAGATGATTGAGTGATTTCCGCCTTCCCCGAAAAACGGAGTGTTAATGTAAAACCGCCGTTGAGTATTATAATAATTCAGCCGAGATTTTTTTCGTTATCAATTTTCTTTAGCGGAATGCCTTGACAAAGTTTGACATGTAGCAAAAAATTATGAGCAAAGCGAATGAAAAAGCGAGCGCTTCGGCGCGAGCGATAAAGAAATTAATATTTATAATCTTCTTTTTATTTAAATATAAATGGTTTACTCTGTTTACACAACAGAAAATTTTGACAAAGAAGTTTCTAAATTTAAAATTGAAGATAAAAGGATTCAAA
>JACQLK010000026.1 GCA_016204145.1 Candidatus Pacearchaeota archaeon
GGTTTTTATTTAGAAGAAAGTTACAACTAACATTGTAATTTTCAGGAGGTTAGCATCTAACCTTCTGTTTATAATAAATTTAGAAATAAAAATCAATCGCAATTCATCCGACGCCTTGAAAGGCGCGGATTTCTTGCGGAATCATTAAATAAATCCCTCTCGCCTTCGGCTCGCCTATTCATGGTTCAAAATCAACTCGCGCCAGATTGGGTTATTAATGAATAAATTTGCCAGAATCAAAGCACTCGGCTTAGCTGAATTTTTCGGTGATGAAAAATATTAATATAAATCTTGCTTATATTATTATAACGTCGGGTTTTTGGAAGTTAAAATTTAGGTCGCGATTTCTTAAACTCTCTCGAAGCAATTCGCAATCTGAAGCATTTTCATTTCCTGAAATTTGTCGCACATTATCTGCATTCCGACAGGAACTCCTTGAATTTCTCCGGAGGGAATTGAGAGTGCGCAGTTCCCCGCAAGATTCGCCGGAATCGTCAGCATGTCATAAGAATACATTTCCTCGACGGAAATTTTTTCGCCGATTTTGTGCGGAATTCTCGGAACCGTGGGAGAGATTATGCAATCGACGCCTTTGAAAATTTTTTTCATCTCTGATTCTATTATTTTTTTTACGGCAAGCGACTTGTTGTAATATCTTCCGTGATGCTCCGCTTTTGAAATCTCGCTCCCCCCAAGAATCCTTCTCAAAACCTCCGCTCCCGCGGAATCCTCGATTTTCTTTCCGTATTTTCTTCCGTCGAATCTTCTCGTTCCAGAAAAAAATTCAACATATACAAGAGGATAATATGTTTCAATCGCCAAATCAATGTGGCTTATTGAAATTTTTTTTGTCTTCCACTTGTGCTTTTTCGCCGCCGCCTCAATTTTCTTGCTTATCAACTCATCAATTCTTTTATCACTTGATTTGAAATCCAAAATTCCAATATTCAAATTTTTTGGAATTTTATCGATTTCATTTGAATTTATTTTTCCTTCTCCTTCGCTTATCGCGTCGTTCTCGTTTTTTCCGTAAATAACTTCCAAAAGCAGTGCGGCGTCTGAAACATTTCTTGCTATAGGCCCTATTTGGTCTAAAGACATTGACAAATCAATCAATCCGTTTCTTGAAACGCTTCCGTAAGTCGGCTTTATCCCGACTACGCCGCAATGGCTTGCTGGATTTCTTATGCTTCCTCCAGTGTCACTTCCTAAAGCAATGTCGCAAAATCCCGCAGCGACTGCCGCAGCAGAACCGCTTGAGCTTCCTCCCGGAATCAAATTTATATCTTGCGGATTTCTCGTCGGTCCGAATGCGCTCGTCTCTCCCGAGCCGCCGCACGCAAATTCATCCATGTTTGTGATTCCGATTATCAACCCGTCCTCGTTTTTTATTTTTTTTATGACATCGGCGTCGTAAGTTGATTTGTAATTTTCCAATGCCTTTGACGCGCAGCTTGCATTGAGACCGAGAACGTTTATATTCGCTTTCACGGCGATTATTTTTCCGGCGAGATTTCCCTTGCTTTTCTTCGCGTCAATAGTCCTCGCCTCTTTCTCAGCGTCGGGATTCAGCTGCAAAAACGCGTTTATCTTTTTCCCGTTTTTGTCGTTCTTCTCGATTTCTTTGAGGTATTGCTGAAGTTTTTGTAAAGTGGAAGTCATTTTTTATTTATTGCTTGTTTAACTTTAGAATGTCTCTCAATTTCATTTAATGCTCTTTGCTTCATTCTTTTATTCTTTTCTGCTCTTATTTTTTCAAATTCTTCGCCGTTTTTCCAAGAAATATCTTTTTTTAGCAAATCAATCATGCTGCCTCGGTCTTTTGTTCTTATGACAAGAAAAACTTTTTTATCTCCAAAAAAAACATCTACATCATATTTTTCATTTTTGAATGACCATACTCTGTCTGTTATTTCATCTGCATTAACTATCCACTTAATAAAAACAGGGTTTAGGTCGTCGCTATTATCTTCATATTTTTCTTGGAATTTTTTCTTCAATTTTTCCCCGTCAAATCCAATATCCCTCATAAATTTTAGGAAAGTGTTCCTAAATTTATTATTTTT
Organism: Candidatus Pacearchaeota archaeon; assembly: GCA_016204145.1. Taxonomy (GTDB): domain Archaea; phylum Nanobdellota; class Nanobdellia; order Pacearchaeales; family GW2011-AR1; genus JACQLK01. The sequence continues at coordinate 2,067 of JACQLK010000026.1, forward strand.
CTCAATGGAGTATCTGTGCCAAAATCCGTTATTTTCTGTTCCAGTCAAAGTAAACTCACTTTTCATTTTATCTCTCCCTTTTCAATCAAATAATGAATATTTGGAGCAACATTATATTTTCTTTTTTTAATATCAGCAATGCCGAGCCACTTAACTTCCCGAATCGGCGGAATCGGCCTGATGTCTTTCTTGTTCAGAAGTTTCGCCATGTAATGAATGAGAACAATGCACATCTGCTCTTTTGTCTGCGGATTTTTCCACAAGATCATCGGGCTAAGGGGATTCAAAATCTCTATCTGTCCGTTGTTCTCCTCTTTTGTCTCCCGATGACACGCTTCCTCAAGAGTTTCGACGCCTTCCTCGATTGTCCCGCCGGGAAGCTTATAAAAATCGTCCTTGTCGTCCCGGTTTACCAAAAGCTTTCCGTCCTCGATTATCACGGGCCCCGAAGCGATTATGTATTTCATTTTTTATTTAATAAGGATTCATCAAAATCTTCTTTAGTTAATGGAATATATTTAGAACAGCAGTTTAATAATTCATTTGAAACGGAAAATTTGCTATTTCTTCTTTTGTCAAAATATGAATATAAAATCACTTCCATCTTCCATCTTTTTTTAATATCCCTTATTACCGGACAAAAATCCGTATCGGAAGAAACAAGAATTATTTTTTTAACATCTGGGAAATCATCTTTTATGTGGCTTAAATCAATAGTAATTAAGGTATCAACGCCTTTTTGCTTATATTCTGTATTGCCTTCTGAATTTACTATCCTCTGACATCTTCCTTCTCTTACGGTTATGCTTTTATTTTTTCTAAGCGATTTGAGAAAATTGTCATATCCCTCTTTTCTTTTTCTTTGTTCATTTGTTGGAGGAGTTTCTTGGAAAGGCGGAGCAGTATAGTAAAATAAATACTTGCAAAAAAGGTTTTGTTTTTTTGAGATGTTTTCTGCAAGTTTTATTAAATCAAATTTGATGTAAACACCATTGCCAAAATGTTTAGACAGCTTAGAAATAAAACCGCCATCCAGAAAAACCAAGCAACTGTTCATTCAGAACCTCCAAACTCAAGAAATAAAAATTCATCCAGCGACCCCGAAGGATCACTGGGGAACATGTTAACGCTAAAACAATTGGGGTGTTTATAAATTTTGCCGTTTCTTATGCAAGAGGAGATTTTTACCATCCTTTTTTATCCCCGATTATAAAATCCGCATTTTTATTCGGCGCGTTTTCAAAAACGCGCCTTCTAAAATCATTGTCGGGATTTTTCCCTTCGCCTTCCTTCCTCTCCGATTCGGCGCGCTCAACAAAATTCTCGGAAATTTTTCCTTCAGCCCTTGAAAGTTTCTTGGAAAAATTATCCATTATCTCCTTCGCTTCTTTTCTTATTCTCTCTTTCTCTTCCTCTGAAACCTTGTGAAACAAAAAGTCGGACATGAAATCCAAAAGAAGAGGAAGGTTAAAAAATTAACGTTATTCTTGGACAGGCATCAGTAGGGGATAACTTTTAATCCTTTGATGTTCTCAAAATGCTTGACATTTCTCGTAATAATTTTATCGACGCCATTTGACAAGAAAATAGAAGCCGCCATAGAGTCAAATTTTCCGACAGATTTTCCAATATGTTGATGATGCCAAAAAATTTCTGCCGCTTTTTTACAAGATACCCTATTTAACGGAAAACTTTCAAAATTCATGTATAAATCATCATAGAATCTTTCTTCTTCCTTGTGTTTTAAATTCTCGGGGTTTAAGCCGAACATTAATTCCAAATAGCTAATTTCATTAAGGAAAATTTTCTCATCAACCTTATCAAGCAATTCAAGAATCTCCTTTTTATTTTTAAAAAGGTCTATTAAGGCAGTCGTATCTAATCCGATCATTTGACCCTATTTGATTTTTTTCTGGATTTTTCCATATCTCTGCTTGTTTTATCCATTCTTTCCTCAAATTCTCTCCTAAACCCGACAATTCCCCTTTCTTTTTCTTCCCAATCAACGCCTAATTTTCCAGCTCTTTTAGCAAATTCAGCTAAGGATTTTCCACTCCTTTTCATATGAACTCCGCTGCCTTTAAACTCAAGGATAATATCTGAAAAGCTCTTGTCTCCCCCCTTAAGGATTCTCAAGAATTCATATGCTTCTTTCTTTAGCGAAATATTTATATTCCCCATATGTGCGTAGTATGAGTGCTCATATATAAACTTTTCGGATTAAAATTTTATCTGTAAAAAATCAGCCGTATGTTTTCGGATAAAATTTTATGCTTCTTATCTTTCCGCTTTCTTCGTCCAAATCAATCAAAGTGTTGACTTCGCTTCCAAAACCGGCGTTAATCACGGTTGTTTTCCCGATTCTGCACTTCCCGAAATGCTCGTGCATGTGCCCTCCGATTGCGAGCAACGGCTGATATTTTTCAACAAGTTCGCGAGCAATCACAGAACCATAATGAAATCCATATCTTGGAGATTCTTTGTTTGTTATTTTATCCAAGGAAGTATTAAAAGGAACATTATGGGGCATGAAAATAACCGGATTTCTTGCTTGTTGAAATAAACTCGTTAATTTTTTCTTTTTTGTTTTATATTCTCTCTTTCTGTCTCTCAATTCTTTTTCTGTCAATATTTCTTTGTCTTCTTTGTATTGCGGAACTTCAGGACCTGAAACAACGCCGTAGCCAATAATATCAAAATTTTCTAAAGTTCTTCTCTTGAAATGAACATCCCTTAAATTTTTTAATCCTTTAATCAATCTTGGCCAATTATTTTGTTTGACTCTCTGCCATTCGTATTCTTTCATTCCTGTTTGGTCCCAATTTCCTAGGAACAAGATAGACAGGTTTTCCAAAAGAATTAAGAAATTCCAAAATTTTTCTCCCGTCTTTAAGAGATTTTTCAAGCATTTTTTTTGCTTTCTTTTTTCCAATTTCATCCCACCATTACAAATCATAATCTGAACTCTCTTTTTTCTTTCTTAAATTAATGAAGATATATTTTCTCAATGCGTCGGAGCAAAAATCCCTGGAGCGATTATCGCGTCAAAATCCTTGAAATGAATCTTTGGTTTGTTTCCGTGCAGGTCGCCGATAATAAGAAGTTTCATGAATTAAACATCAGAAGAATTTTTATTTTTAAACCATCCAGAAAATCCAGAGTAACTACCTCCGATACCTTTTGAGTTAGAAATCTTTTTAAGTGGTCTAAAAGTTTTTCTAGACATTTTTAATAAAGAAAGGGTATCTTTTCTCTTTAAATGTAATTCTTTAGCCAAATCCATAACCTCTTTTGAACTATCTAAATGTCTATTCCCCATCCTAGAATAATCAACTATTTCGTGGGTGCCCATATCATTTTTTATAGCGGCACAAAAAATATGTTCTGCTCCGGTCAAACCATCTTTAACTCTTTTGCAATTAGGAAGTTTTTTTTGTTTTGTCATAGAAATTTGTACAAGAACAATTATTAAAATCTTTCCCTAAGGCGCAATCTTGTTCAGAAAACAAAATCCTGTTTTAATAAAGAAGGTTGTCAGTTAAAACTGAACTTAAATGGAAGCTCAAGCTTAATGCCATCGGAACTTGTTCTCTCCTTAAAATTATGAATGGCGATTCCTTTTATTTCATTTGTATTTTTATCCACAATTCTAAACAATCCGTTTCCCAAATTATCAAAAAAACAATTGGAAACGTCTCCGTTGGTTATCTCCAAAAAATCGCCTTTCTCGTCATAATATATGTTCATGTTTTTCATTTGAGCCAGTTATTTTATTTGTGTAAAATGATGTTATTATAAACCCGTCGCCGTTTAAATATTTAACTGAAACAAAAAGATATCTTTCTCTCGGCTCCATGTTCTTATATTCTCGGTAAAAATAACTGATTTTTTTGCCCGCCCCGTCGTGTCTGACTGTCATAGGATTTTTTATTGTTTCTTCAATCCTCTCCAAAGATTCGTGCATATGCGGATGTTTTTGAATATGCTTCCATTGTTTTCCTGTTAATTTTATCTTTCTTCTTGTTTTATCGGAGATTTCAAACACAATATTGTCCATTCAGTTATTAAAAAAGAGGTATTATAAAAAACTATCAATATCACGGCGTCAACCTATCCCTATCTCTCGGAAACATCGTCGCCTCTTTCACATTGTCCAAGCCGCAAAGAATCTGCGTCATTCTTTCAAGACCGATGCTCCATCCCGAATGCGGCGGCGCTCCGAATCTGAAGCTGTCAATGTATGATTTGAAGTCCTTCGGATTCAATCCCTTTGCCTTTATTCTTTCCGCAAGAAGTTCCGGAAGATGGATTCTCTGTCCGCCAGACGAGATTTCCATTCCGCCATACAAAGCGTCAAAACCCTCGCTGAATTTCGTATTGCTTTTTTCTCCCGACGGCATTATGTAAAACGGCTTCAATGCTGTCGGCCACGAATGCGTGAAAACAATGTCTCCCGGAAAAATAGAACAAAGTTTCCTCTCCTGTTCCGGCGTGAAATCCTCTCCAATTTTTCCGCCGGCTTTTTTTATCGCGTCGTCGTAAGAAAGATAAACTCCCTTCGGAATTTTCAGAGTAACGCCAAGCGTTTTCAATTCCCCCTTGTTTTTTTCCATTACCTCTTTTACAATATGCTGAACAGCATCTTCAAGCTCTTTCATAACCGCAAACTGGTCTGCAAACGCGACTTCAATGTCCATCTGTCTGATTTCATTAATGTGCCTCGTCGTGTTGTGCTTCTCCGCTCTCCAAACAGGCGTTATCATAAATGTTTTTTCCATGGAACACGCAATCATCTGCTTGTATAATTGGGGGCTTTGAGCAAGATACGCCTTCTTTTCAAAATACTGAACAGGAAACAAATCAGTTCCGCCCTCGGAAGATGCGGAAATTATCCCCGGCGGCTGCATTTCTATAAAATCCTTTTTGTAAAAAAACTCCCTGAAAGAATTTTCAATCGTGCTTTGAATTTTGAAAATCGCTTGCGTTTTTTTCCTGTGAAAATCCAAAAATCTGTAATCAAGCCGCTTTGCGATTTCGGTTTTCGAGTTGTCCGACTCGTTGAACGGAATGTCAATCGGCAGCTCATCGGCTTCATTGATTACGATTATCTCTTCGGGATTTATTTCCTTTCCGCCCGGTGCCTGCTTTGAATCCACAATTTTTCCCTTGACATAAATCACCGACTCTCTCGGTATTTTTTCCATGTCTTTAAAAATTTTTTCCGGTGTCTTTCCTTTCACCCCGGTTATTTGAATCATTCCCGAAGAGTCCCTCAAAATTATGAACTTTATTTTGCTCAAATCCCGCGAATTGTGAACCCATCCCGCGACTTCAACATCTTTTTTCTTCGACGAAAAAACACCTCCGATTAAAATTCTGTTTTTGCTGAATTCGGAAAGGTTGAATTTGTCGGGCATGAAAAAGAAAAAATAAAGAAATATTTAAAGGTAACTGATTAAAAAAGATAATCCATATTCAATTTAATATTGTCTGTCGACCGAGGTTTCTGTTAAAGAAACATCATCAATAACTTCAGCAAAGGTTTATAATTTATTACAGAGGTTAAGGAATCTTCCACTATGTATTTCTATAGCAATATGTGCATCTACAGCAAAGTCTTGATATTTTCTATATTCATCTATTATTTGGTCATTTTTGTTTGTCCAGGGTCTTAATATCTTAAATAGCACTTGAACTAATCTATGGATCTTTTGATAAGCTTTTCTAACATCTTCATACTTCAATAAATCCCGGTTCAATTTCTTACCTTCAAAATCCTCTATGACACTAATTATGTTGTCTGGAAATCTTCCCCGTTTTTCTGGTTCATAAGGTTGAGACATCATTCCTCTAATATCAATCCCATAATATGCTCTAGATTCAGTAAGGAAGCTAACTTCTCCGTCCACAGCCTTTTTAACTAAAGAATTCCCTTTTTGTCTTTCTACGAAATCTCTAGAATTAAGCACCGCATCCTTAGATAGTGTCCCATTTTCAGATGTCCATTTCATTTTATTTCTCTCCTCCAAAAACTTCTTTTCTAAGTAAATAATTTCTGTAAGTAGACATAAAAGAATCTGCAACGCCAGTTTTATTTTCTAATTTGTAAAATTCTCTTAGATTAGCCGGCATATTTTTATTAATTTTATCAATATTAAAAAGGTTGACTGATGTTGCAACAAAAGCCGCAAGGGCGGGAATTATGGAAATAGCTACATTTTTTAGTGAAAATTCAAAGTTGTATCCAAATGAATTTATTAGAGATTGTGCCTTTTCAGAAAATGCTAAGACGGGACCTGCAACTTCAAGAGCAAACGTAGATAGATAACTTCCAGTAGTAAGCGCAAGCCATTTATTTCTTGCAAACTTGTCCTGTTTATATGCCGCTCTAACATCTTCGTATTTTAACAAATTTGGATTAAGGGGTTGTTTTTCATCAAAACAATCAACTATCTCAGTTAAATCTTTAGGATATTTTCCTATTTTTGCAGGTTCTCCTTCTCTCAATCCATCTCTTGTAACGCCGTAAAAATTGAGACAAGCATTTTCAAGATTCATTCTAACAACATCTCCAAACCCATTTTTAGTTATGTGTTTTTCAGAGATTGAATCCTGAACTAAAGAGTTATCTCTATATCTGTCAAGATGCGCGATTTGCCTTTCTATTTGTTCTTGTGATATTTCGTTTGTCATCTTAAATATCTCCTTATATTATCGCGAAAAACTTTTCCTCCGATGTATGCAGCCGCAGCCCCGCCAATTAAACCAGTATATGCATAAGGATTGGAAATATCCGAAGCTAACTTGTCCAAACTTAAAAGAAAAGTGCCGCTCCCAAACGCCCCCAATATAAGTGATCCCGTATTCTCAAAGCCAACTCTAAGTAAGAGTTTCTTTTCCAGATTTTCTGTCAAAGTTTTTTGTTTCATTTTATTTGCCCATTTATTTTTGATTTTTTAATCAATTCTGAAAGCTCTCTAAAATCCTTATCTCGAAAATGTGAATAAGCGTAAAATCCTGATACCATCAAAACAGAGCATAACCCTAGAGTTCCATAAACCGCGGTGTTTTCACTGTACCCTTTTTCAATTAAATAATTCATAAGTACTGGTGCCCAAATATCTGATCCCATAACTGTCCCCAAAGTAAATCCTAATTCGGTAATGGTAGCACCATCCCTTATCCTAGACATTAAATTATTTGTCATTTTGTTTTCCTAAATTTCCATATCTGTGTTTCTTGTTTCGTTTTATTTGTCATATCAAAGTAGTTAAACATACTTATTTAACTTTTTCCCCTAAAAAAGTAAATAATTTGGCAAAGTTATATATAGGCATATTCATTAGTTAGAAAATGGATTTGGACGAAAAAAACAAGATTTTGTTTGAGCATTTGCTTGCTTACGCAAGATTTTCAATAAAAGACCTTGCAAACGTCTTGGGTGTTTCAAAAGCCACAGTGATAAAGAGAATAAAATTCCTTGAGGAAAACAAATATATTTCAAGATATGACGCGATAATAAACTGGCAAAAATTGCCTTTCATAAAAAAGGTTTATTTCTTCAAAATAAGTGAAAAAACAAAAGAGTTTGAAAATCTATTTTTATCAAAAAAAGAAGTATTCTCAATAATTTCTTTAAACGGATTGTATAATTATTATGTCTGGTGTTTCTTCAAGACAAAAAAACAGCAAAAAGAATTTGAAAAACAATTGAAAAATTTTGATTATGTTGATATGGAAATAAATGAGCTGATTCTTCCAAAAGTTACCTTTTTTGACGTGCCGATAAAAATTCCTTTGCCAAAAGCAAAAAGCGCGGAAATAAAAATGGACAAAATAGACGTGGCAATTATAAAATACATGGCTCAAGGTCACGGAAGGGATTCTTTGTATGAAATAAGCGAAGCGATAAAGAAAAATTATGACTCTGTAAACTATCACGGCAAAAAAATTCTCAATTCTGATTATTTTCTTGGAATAATTGCCCAGCCGGGCGAAAACAAATTTACAATTCAAACAACCTGCCTTGTAATATTTTGTTCCGATAAAAAGTTTTCTGAAGAATTGTATAACTCAATACAAAAAATCCAGCATGTTCAATCGGACGCAATAGGAAAAGATAACGTAGTTATAGTTCACTTTCTTAGCCAGACACACGTGGAATACAGGGAAACTCTGTCAAAAATCCTCTCAATTGACAGAAAAAAGATAAAAAATATTCTTATTTCTCATTGGAACAAAATTATTCTCAATAACAGATACCCTTTGGAATATTTTTTGGAGAAATAATTATTCAACTGTAAAGAGCCGGCGGCACATTCAAGTCCTTGTCTGAAAACCAATATCTCCGATTGGCTTTTTCAAGAAGCGACTCTATTTTTTCAACAAACTCAGGATTGTTCTCGTACAAATCCAAAACCTCTCTTTCGATTTCCGAATGAATTTCTTCGCTGAAAGCCGAGGGATTTTCCGCAAACCCGTCGGTGTGTAAAATAAACCGGGGATGCAGACATACGGCTATTCCTATCAGGTTGACAACTTTAAAATCATAATCGAACCTGCTATTAATGGAAAAATTTCTGTCGGCAAGGTTTAATTTCACCCATGAAGTGCCCTCATCAAAATAAATGTTCTCCGGTTTTAAAAATTCTCTAAAAATCCATTCGGGAAATTCAAGCATTAAAATAAATGGTGTTGAAGTTTTTAATTATTTCGCTGATTCAAGTTTGCCCCGCTTCGCTCGCAAATTAACCAGGCGCTTCACTAAAAAATGTTAATTCAAAATATACGCATTAAACCTAATGAAAGCGGTTATTGGTTAAAATCGGTTTTCTCGGGGAGAGATTTTATTTTTGGTATAATTTTACCGACGCCGAAGGCGTTGGAGGTATTCACTTCGCGTATTTTTTAATTATTTCCATGACTTCCTTCCCGCTTATTTTCCCCTTAAACGCGGACATAACCAAACCCATGTACGCGTTCTCCGAAAGCCCGGGCTTTTCCTTGATTATTCCCCTGATTTTTTCCTCCGCGTCGTTCGCGTCGGACTTTTCAAACTTGATTGCGTTTTCTTTCGTTTCGCCATTCGCGATTCTTTCAAAAACATTTTTAATTTGCTCCTCTGAAATTTTTTTGCCTGCAACGAGTTCAGCAACAAATTTCAATATTTCATAATCAAAAATCTCCTCGGATTTCTCGGGAGGGATTTTTTCCTTGCTTGCAATTTCCTTCGGATAAGTTATCAAAATCTTTACTGCAATCCTCGGATTTTTCAATATGCTTTCAATTTCCTTGAATTCCTCAATCTTCTCCTCGTCAAGAACGAGTTTTATCATTTCGTGATTAAGCCCCAATTTCAAAAGCTCCTCCGACTCGTCTTTCAATTCCGGAAGATTTTTCTTCGCGCCGTCAATCATTGCCCTTGAAATTTTCAGCAACGGCAAATCCGTTTCGGGATACATTCTCGAAGCGCCCGGCATCGGTCTCAAAAATTCTGTTTCTCCGCTTGGCAAGACCTTTCTAACTTCTGATTTTACATTTTGTTTTTTTTCAATCAAATTAAGTTGCCTTTTCGCTTCAAGCTCGACGGATTTTTCAATAAGCTCCGGTTTCTGAACCCCTTTGATTTCAACTCTCGCTCCTTTTTTTATTGAAACGTTTACGTCTTGTCTTATTGTTCCAAGTCCTCTTTTCACTTTGAAAAGCCGCAAAATTTTTCCAATATGCAAGGCGACTTCTTTCGCCTGCTGCGGGTTTTTTATGTCCGGGGCGGTCGCAATTTCAACAAGCGGAATTCCCAGCCGGTCAAGACGATAAAACGATTCTTTGTCCGTATTCTGAATTATTCGCGCGGAATCCTCTTCGAGACAGATGGATTCAATCCCGACTTTTCCAAATTTTGTTTCCACGAATCCGTCTCTTGCAATAAGGACAGTTCTTTGGAATCCCGACGTGTTTGAGCCGTCGATGACTGTTTTCCTCATTATTTGCGTGAGTGGAAAAATTTTCGCATTCAGCAAAATTGAAATTTGCATGGCGATTTTCAGCGCGTCTTTGTTTATTTCAAGCGGCGGCGATTCGTCCAACTCGACAAGGCATGTTGAATCGTATCCCTCATAGATAAAATTCTTGTCCAAAGAAACCTGATATATCGCCGCCTCGTCCACCTCGCCGCTCTGCCCGGCGACGGCGTGAAGTTTTCTTTTTATTTTAAAATCCGGCTCGTCTTTTCTCAACAGCGAAGGACAATTGCAAAATAATTTTCTCGTGTCAAGCTGCTGGTGAATTTCAAGTCCGCATTTCAATCCAATTTTTGAGTAGTCCAAATCCATAAAAAGAAAAACAAAAAGAAATATTTAAAGTTATCAGAATTAAGATTGGGGCAATGTTGCTCTTGCGACCATGTCCCTCAAATCTTTATCTCCTACCTTAAACCAATCTTCTTCTGCCTCTTCGAAATAATCATCATTAAATCCAACTATCTCCGCCAAAATTCTCAAATCATAAGCGTCGGAAACAAACTTCAGCATTTGTACCCTCTTTGAATCTTCTATGTCCTTTGAAACTTGCGCCCTTAAACTGTTTATATTGCTCAAGATGACTCTGACCTCATTTGTAGACATTGATCTCAATCTTTCGGGCAATAATTTGGAAAATTCCGGATTCCGGTTCAAATAACTCACTGCCCTTACAAGTTTTGGCACCGCTATGTCTTCCGGGCATGCCGAGCGATATGTGCCGTCTCTTTCTTCTATTATTTTTTTTCTTGAATTCGAATATTCCCTCTCAAGTGTCTTTTGTTTTCTTTCGAAATCATTTCCGCTTCTTCTTGCAAATTCCAAAACAATTCCGCTCGACTTGTCTTCGGGATTTAAATAAAGTCCGAAAGCTCTGCTTCCTTTCACAAAAAGGGTGTCATATCCGCTGTCCCTCAAGAATTCATCAAGCGGTTTCGCCATTTGCTTAAAATCTGCATAAGTCAGCGGCCTTGCTATTGAAAAATCAAGGTCGGATGTTGGTCTCCTGCATGATGAGGGAAGATATCCTTGGGTTGCCATGCCTCCGACTAAATAATACGGCTCTTTGCCATTAAGGATGCTGACGGCCTCAAGGGAATCTTTGACTGTTTTCTCGTCAAACGTCCTTGGTTGAAACATAAATTTATTCAATGTCTTTGACATAACAATTCAAAAAAATTCATGTTTAAAAACCTTCCCATTGTAACTCCTTCTTAGTCATAACTCATAAGGCATAATAAAAAAAAGTTTTATAATAGTTCAAAGACAACTCATAAAAATGAAAGAGGAATTTAAATTTTTATCTGAAGAGCATCCGACATCAAAAATTCCGAGAACTCTCGGGCAAAAAACCTCTGACAATCTGACGAAATGGGCCGGCAGCTGGGCTTTTATAATCCTCTTCGGATTCATGTTGCTTTCTTGGATTTTGATAAATTCTTACTGGATTTTATTCGGAAGAACTTGGGACCCTTATCCTTTCATTCTTTTGAATTTGGTTTTGTCCTGTCTTGCCGCGATTCAGGCGCCGGTAATTCTCATGTCGCAAAACAGGCAATCCCAAAAAGACAGAATTAAGGCGCAATATGATTACGCGGTTAATGTAAAAGCCGAAAAAGAAGTCCGCGAGATAAAAAAAGAGTTGAATGAGATAAAAAGAATTCTTGAAAAGAAAAAATATTAGTGCAAAAAATTTATCACGGTTTTATCAATTAATTTAGAAATTATTATCCCTCATAACATCGCGTTTTATCATTAACTTTTGGTTTTGCGGGACGGGCAACTTCGCGGGAATTTTTTGGAAAATATTAATATAAACCGCCGTCATAAATTTGATAGAGGTCGTTGTTGGTTAACCTTTCTTAGTGGCGGGCGGGTGGGAGCAAATTTGAAAGAATCAGAAAATATTTTTTAGTTTTGTTGGATGAGTGAACAAAATTGCAAAGTTGTGCGGAGGGTTGTGTGGAATTTTGAGAAGGATATAATTTATTAATCATTCCTGCAATCTCTCATTCAATTCATGCGCAAAATTCGTGAGCATTTTCTCCTTGACGGTTTCCCTGTTTTTTGCCCAGTCCCCGTGCCCCAAAACCCAGCCGAGTTTCACAAGCGCGGTTTCTGAAAGCATGTCCTCGAGAAAAATCACGCCCGCTTCAAGAATCTTTCGCCCGTTGCTATAGACAAGAGGATCAAGCCGCCCGTAAATCGTCTGAGCCGTGGCGCAAACAATAATTCCCTTTTCCTGAATTTCTTTTAATTTATTCAGCCACGCTTTTTTTGACGGCACATGCCCCAACCCGGTGGTTTCCAAAATCAAACCCTTGTATTTGTTTTTCAAATAATAATCCAAAATATTTTCATCTTGTCCGGGATAAACTTTTATCAAAGCGATTTTTTCCTCAAATTTTAAATCCGATTTTGCTTTCCCGCTGTTTCTTTTTTTGTGCCCCGAAATAATTTCAATTCTGTCCGGAAAAATTTTCGCGAACGGCTTTGAATTTATCGTCTTAAAAGCGTCTCTTCTCGAGGTGTGCATCTTTCTGACTTTTGTTCCGGGCATCGCGTAGCAAAAATCGTCGTTTGTCGTTCCATGGCCGACGAGCATTACTTCCGCGATGTCTGAAATCGCCGCCAAAGCCGCGCATCTCAAATTCAAATTCGCGTCGCTGCTCGCCCTGTCAATGCTTCTTTGGCTGTATGTAAGAACAACCGGCTTGTTCAAATTTCTCAGAAAAAAACTCAATGCCGCGGAAGTGTAATGCAGCGTGTCAGTGCCGTGCGTTATTATAACTCCCTTTATGTTCCCGTCGTTCAAAAACTTCTCCGCAACTTTCGCAATTTTCTGCCAGTCGCGAAAATCCATGTCTTCGGAAGATTTCATAAACGGAACCTCGGCTTTAACGACATTCGCTTTCTCAAATAATTCGGGATAATATTTAAACAATTCCTCGGGCTTTGTCAAGGCGTCGACGCCGCCAGTTCTTGAGTCGTATCGCGAAGCGATAGTTCCGCCCGTTATTATCATCGCGACATTCGGCTTGCTCGGGTCCTTTTTTATTTCAAATTCTTTTTGTTTTTGTTTTTCTCTCTTCAGGAATTTTATCTGCAAAATATCCTTTTTGTTGAACCCGATGTTGTAGCCGGAGTCCAATTTCAAGAGAATAATTCCTTTTTCCGACTCCGGGACTTCAAGCAAAACCCCCTCGTAAATTATTTTTGAGAGGTGAATTTCAACTCTGTCTCCTAAAGAAGGTTTTTTATTGTCCATTAGAAGGATAGTCCTAGCCCCTATAAAAATATAATCATTGAATAAGATAAAAACTTATAAAGAAAACTCTCCTGAGAAAAAAATGCCGCCAAATCAGTTTTATGAAGTATCCTCTGATAAAAGAAAATTCCTGAGAAAATTCTGGACTTATGCGGCGGTTACGGCAATACTTTTGGCGACTTTGGGGGGTTTTGCATATTCTAATAATAAGAAAAACAAGGAAGAGGAAATAAAAAGGAAAAACATAGAATCCGTTTTGGGAAGCAGAGAATCGTCTATTGCAAGAAAGGTGGTTCGGGGAGATACTTTTTGGGCATATGCTGCAAGAATCCAGCAAGAGAATGATTGTTTGAACGGAATTGGCACAAATAACATTGTAAAATATCTCAGAAAAATAAATCCTGGAGCGGAAGATTCAAAACTAAGACCGGGCATGCAAATCCTCTTGCCAGAATATAATTCTAAAACATGCAAAAGATTGAAGGATTTTTAAAAAGAACAGAATATTAATAAATAACTTTTTCTATTTCTTCGTATGGTAAAAGTCGGTCTTGAAATTCACGGATATCTCAACACAAAGGAAAAATTATTCTGCAAATGCAAATCCGAGCACGGGGCGAAATTTTCAAAGCCGAACACGAATATTTGTCCTGTCTGTACCGGAATGCCGGGCGCAAAGCCGATGCTGCCTAATTCAAATGCCGTCGGGAAAGCGATCGAAATTTCCTTGATTCTCGAATGCAAAATAAATCAAAAACTCGCTTGGCAAAGAAAACATTACGACTGGCCTGACATGCCGAAGGGATTTCAAAGCACGATTTCGGGCCCTTACGCAACTCCCGTCGGTGTTGGCGGAAAATTTCTCGGAATAGGAATTACCGAAGCGCATTTGGAAGAAGATCCCGCCGCGTGGAATCCGCAAACAGGGGAAATTGACTACAACCGTTCCGGAAGCCCGTTGATTGAAATCGTGACAGAACCGGATTTCAAAAGCGCGGAGCAAGTTGTTTCCTGGCTAAAACAGCTGATAGTCACGCTGGATTACATAAAAGCCATAGACAAAAATTCCGGAATAAAAGTCGACGTCAATGTTTCTGTTCCCGAAATGAAAACAGAGAGGGTTGAAATAAAAAACGTCAACAGCATGAGCAATATAATCAACGCGATAAATTACGAGGAAAAAAGGCAGAAAAAAGAAGGGCAGAAAGTCAGGGAAACCAGAATGTACGACGAATCAAAAGGAGTCACGATAAAAATGCGCGAAAAGGAGCTTGCCGAGGACTACAGGTTTATCTCGGAGCCGGACCTTCCGGTGCTGAAAATTGAAAAAAACAGGATTGAAAAAATAAGAGCTTCCCTTCCGGAAACGCCTCATGAAAAACTTGCGAGAATTGTAAAAAAACACAAAATAAAAAAAGAATACGCCGAAATCCTCACGAAAAAACTTGACATCGTTGAATTTTTTGAAAAAATAATCGGAAAAGTGCAAAATCCCGAACTGGCGGTGCATTGGGTTGCCGGAGAACTCTCTCGCGTTTTGAATTACGCGAAAAAAGAAATCGCCGACGTTGACATAAATCCCGAGCATTTCGTCGAACTTTTGAAAATGATGGAACAAAACGCGATAACTGCATTGAAGGCGAAGGAAATATTAAACGAATTTATTCCAAAATCATTTTCTCCCAAGGAAAAAATTAAAAGTCATGCAAAAATTTCAAGTGGCGAAATTGAAGAAATATGTGAGAAAGTCATAAAGGAGAATCCAAAAGCGGTTCAAGATTACAAGCAGGGGAACGCCTCTGCGTTGAATTTCCTCCTCGGACAGATAATGAAAAATTCAAACAAGCGCGCCGATTCAAAGACGGCGAGGGAAATTTTGGAGAGGATGATAAAATAATTATGAAAAAGAAATTTAAAGTTATCTTCTGCTCTTTCTCTGCTTGTTCCAATACGGGCTTTTGCATTTTGGACAAACCAGCGGAATTTTATCATTTCTTGGAAACCATTTGTGCTTGCACCTCTCGCAAATAAAACCTTTCAGCATTACCTCACCCATAATTTAGTATATTATCTTTAATATATAAATATTCCTCGGTAGCGGTTAGAAACATTTATATACCTATTAGTAATATATTATTAATAAAGTGTAGAAAAGGGTTTTAAAATGGCGGGAACAAAGAATAATATGGAAAAATTGGGTGAATTGTCTTTGAACGATATCCACGAAGGGGACGCCTTGAAATTATTAAAAAAATTGCCAAATGATTCAATTGATTTAATGATAACTTCCCCGCCATACGACAAGTTGAGGACATATAACGGATTTAATTTAAATCTAAAAGAGATAAGCAAAGAATTGTTCAGGGTTATGAAAAATGGCGGAGTTGCGGTAATGGTAATTCAAGACCAAACAAAGAATTTTGGGAAATCATTAACTTCGTTTAGAACTATTCTAGACTGGTGCGATTACGGGGGATTTAAATTATTTGAATCGTTAATTTATAGAAAATACGGGGCAGAGGGAGCGTGGTGGAATAAAAGATTCAGAGTTGACCACGAGTATATGCCTATTTTTCTTAAAGGAGAAAGGCCGCAATATTTTAACAAAGAGCCGTTAAAAATTCCGTCAAAGCATGGCGGTAAAACAATGACAGGCGGCGGAACCCGCTTAACAAACGGCATAAGAATAGAGACAAGAGCAATAAAAA
The DNA here is from genome assembly GCA_016204145.1 of Candidatus Pacearchaeota archaeon. Taxonomy (GTDB): domain Archaea; phylum Nanobdellota; class Nanobdellia; order Pacearchaeales; family GW2011-AR1; genus JACQLK01. The sequence goes on from JACQLK010000026.1 coordinate 18,059, forward strand.
TAAATCCTATGAAATGTAGGGGAACAATTTGGGAATACATGACTGCCGGAGACGGAACTCGCTTGAAGCACAAACATCCTGCAACATTTCCGGATAAACTGCCTTATGATTTTATCCAATGTTTTTGTCCGCCTAAAGGGATTGTCTTGGATATTTTTATGGGGAGCGGGACGACGGCATTAGCAGCGATAAAATTGGGAAGAAAATTTTTGGGCTTCGATATATCCAAAGAATACGTCGACTTGGCCAAAAAAAGAATAAAAGAAGAATCGGATTTCTATCAAAGAAAATTATAACGTTAAGGCAACTTATCTGGTTTTTCCAAAGTATATTCTATTGCCAAAGAACTCGTCATGGCCCAAGATAATGGATTCTTGTTTAACAAGTCCTTGAATCTTTTGTTGCTCGGAACTATTGTTCCTTTTTTAAATCGATAAATGGAAAAATTATCAAACGTCCAGTTTTTACCAATAAATTCCCATCCTGTTAAGTCCTTTAAAATTTTCAAGAGGTTAATTATTTTCTTTTTTTGCTCGTTATTTATTGAAAATATCCCGACGGATTTAACGAGATTTATCGGTTTTCCGGAAGAATCGGATATTTTTAACTTGTCTCCGCCTCTTTTTCCTCCATTAATCTCTTTTAATTTACCGAAGAATTCTCTCAAAGCAATCATTAAAGAAGAAATTGTATAATGGCTGTTAAAAAATAGTTTATTCAACGGGCTGCCCCCTTTATTGGCTCCTAAAAATTCTAACCAACTTAAACAATTTTCAGGATAATTAAATAAATTCTTAAATGTGCCGTCTGTATACAGCAAAGGACATATTGCGGATTCTTTTACCTCTATTTCCTTTATTGAGCCGATTATTCCAAGAAGCAAGTGAATTGAGCCAAAAGGATATTTTAAAGGAAAGTTGTTTTTAGCGTCGTATTCTCTTAAATTATTTGCTTGTATGCAATTATCCAAATTATTCCAATTTGACGGCTTATCCTTCTTGTTAAATAAAAGCATATGCTGTCCTAAACTTCTTATTTCCTTTCTGAAAATTTCCATATCCAAAAAAATGCAGTCCTTTGCCTTTAATTTATCTCTAAGGATTAATATCTTGCCGTCATAATAACCGACAATTTTCCAATTAAAAAAATGAGACATCAACAAGCCGCACAAGAAACCGTCGCTATCGGGGCTTAAGATAACATTTTGATTTTCTTCTATTATCCATGAATATTTTTTTATTAAATTTTGATAATTAATTGTGACGTCTTTGTTCTCAAGGTCTTTTTCCTCCCGTCCCTTAAAAATATTAAAAATTCCCATAAAAATTCATATTTCTTCCCCTTAAATTCTTTTCCTAAAATCTTCCGACTTCCAAAACAATTCCCGCCAAAAAAATAAAACTTAATATTCCAAAGATAAACCAGTTCATCGGAACAGAATATTCCGGTTTTCTGTCTCCGTATTCTTTTGCTTTTAGATTCATGAAGAGTATCATAATTATTGTCAGCCCTCCCGAAACAGCTCCGCCGATTCCGAGAATTCTTGCAAAATCCGCAACGTCAAAAATATTCATCAAAAAATACAAAAGCAGCGGAAAAAGCGAAACAAAGAAAAAAGAATTGTTCTTCTTTTTCAAGTCGTAAATGAAGACATTCTTCAGGGAAATTGAAAGAACGAAAAAAGCCGCCATCATTGTGAAAATTCCCAGCGCCGGAATAAAACTCCCCGAAGAAAGCGTCGCGACTTCTGTCACGTTTTTTCCGAATACGCCGAGGAACGCGAGGCAAAAAATCGCGTAGAGAAATATCGGAATAAAATTCCCGAAAATTATCGCCTTCCCGAGAAGTTTTTCCTTTTTCAATATTTCAATCCTCATCTCTGGAATGGAGGAAAATCCAAGCAGCGCGAAAAGCACGACGCCGAAAGGAATGAAAAAACTTCCCGGATTGGAATAGCTCAAGTTTTCAACGTTTATGCCGTTTGCAAAAAAAACAAAAAGAAAAATTATCATCGTTCCCGTAAGAACGACGCCAAACGACTCTATTTTTTTCAGCCCGGAAATTCCCTCCCTCAACAAAAGAGTCATGACGAACCAAAACCCGAGCGCAAAAGGAATTGAATAATTCGCGTTGTCAAAAAAAAGCATTGAAAAACTCTGCCCCTCTCCGATAAGGTAAGCGAGCAGTGCGGCGTAAATTCCAAAAAACATCGCGAAGATCATTATTTTCTTTCCCGTCTTTCCAAGATATTTCTCCATGTATCCCGGGAGTTGATGAATTTTTTTTGTTCTGAGGGTTATTTCGCCGAGGCATAGATTAACGTAAAGAATCAGCAAGCCGAGAAAAACAAGCCAAAACATTCCGATAATGAAGCCGGATTTTGAAAATACATAAGGCATTCCCAGAATGCCTGCGCCGATCATCGTCCCGCTCAATGTAAGCGCGGTAGCCCAAAATTTTTTGTCCAATTAAATCACCTGCATAAAACAATATTTTTATATATAAAAATGTTTCAGAAATTATCTTGACAAAGAGTTGCTCCGCAAATCGCAAAAAGTCGGATGGACTGTTAACTGGAATGGAATGGAAAAATGTGAAATCATATCTTCTATTGCCCTTCCGTGCTCAACAAGCCGGCTAACATCAAGGTCGTGCTGTTCATTCACAAGAATCTCTTTACACTTATATCTTGAATATCCGTGAGAAAGGCAAATCCCGTTATTATCAAAAGAATAAACGTCAAATAAATGTTCACCCAATTTCTTCTCCTGCAACCTTACAACCAACGGGAAAAGTTTTGAACTTAACTGAGATGGTTCGCGCAAAGTTACTTTGTAAATTCCCAAATACAATGCGTGCTCCGGCGAGAATTGGGTGCGCGCATCAAGATTTATAGTTCCTGCATCATATTCTTCAAGCGTCGCCTTCTTTCCAGGCGCCTCAAAAATTCCGTATGAATTCATAAAAATATATTTTAATTGAGTTTTTAAAAATTATTGTGATAAAAATATCTTGCATATTATTTATTTTTCAATTTTGGGTTTCGCGGGGTGGGCGGAGAGCGATTTCGCGTGTAATCCATAAAAGCGAGGTCGCGAGTAGGGGGATTGGAGGTGGGACAAATAAAAAGGTCTTAGATTTCGTTATTCCTCATCTAAATATTTTTTCACAGCTATTCTCGTCCCAGAAGTTAAATTTATCTTGCTTTTTGGCGTCCAAAATTTAATATGCCTTATCTCGCTCTTCGGTTTCGGATTGCCGACAGATTTTACAACAAAAACCTTTGTGTAATTTTTCACTAACTTGCTTTTATGATTGCGCCATTTCTTGCCGACATAACTAAAAAGATATTTTATTGATTTTATCTTTAATCCTGTTTCCTCGTATAATTCCCTTATCGCAGCTCTTCTTCTGCTTTCAAACATTTTAGCTCCGCCGCCGGGCAGCATAAATTTTTTTCCGTTGGTGGAAACAATCAGAATTCCTTTTTTGAATTCCACAATTGCAACACCTCTTCTTCTTATTTTTGCCATATTTTTAAACGAGCCCAGGAGGAATTGAACCTCCGCCTACAGGTTACTCCGAAGCCCGCTCGCGATAAATAAAATTGTCTCGCAAACTTCCTCGCCGAAGCCTGTCATTCTGTCCGTTAAACTATGGGCCCGAAATTTCAAAAGAAAAGAGGTTTTTAAACTATAAATTCTTATCTGATTGATGCCGGACAAGAAAGTGGAAACCCCGTTGGGAGTCAAGATAATTTCTGTTTTGTATCTTCTTGTAGGAGTTTTAGCATTCTTATTTGGTATTTTGTTAATTGCAGGATCATTTCCCGCGGGAGAAAAAGTTTGGGAAACAATATTAGGTTATAATATACTCCCTTGGTTGATAGTCCTTGAAGGAATAATTTTTACCCCTCTCGGGATATTTATATTTTTTGTAGGAAGAGGTTTGCAGAAAGGCAAAAACTGGGCAAGAATTATGACAATAATAGTTTCTATTCTTGGATTCCTATTTGCAGATTATCTACTCTCTGAATTAATGATATTCAGAGTGATAATTGAAAAAATAATTAGTTTAGCAATAAATATTGTAATCCCCGCATATCTCTTTTTCAATCAAACTGCAAAAGAATTCTTCAACAATTAATTCTTCCCGAACTTTTTCCTGTAAATCTCGACGGATTTTTTCAAAACCTCGTACGCCGCCTCTTTGTCCTTTATTTCAAGCACCTTGACTTTTTTATTTTCAAGTTCCTTGTAGGTTTCAAAAAAATGCTTCAACTCGTTCAATGTGTGCTTGGGAACATCGTTTATTGATTTCACGTCGGAGAACCGCGGGTCTTTCTCGTAAACGGCGAGAATTTTGTCGTCGCTCTCTCCGTTGTCGTTCATGTGAATCACTCCTATGACTCTCGCGCTTGCCAAAACGCCGGGATAAACCGGAGTTCCTGTAAGAACAAGCATATCAAGAGGATCTCCGTCTTCCCAATGCGTCTGAGGTATAAATCCGTAGTCCCCGGGATAATGAACCGACGAGTAAAGAAATCTATCGACTTTTATCAGTCCGGTTTCCTTGTCTATCTCGAATTTTATCTTCGAATCCTTTGGAATTTCTATGATTGCATTTACGCTTTTCGGAAAATTTTCGCCGCTTGAAATTTCATGAGTCGCATTTTTCATCAGAAGGTGCGGAACAACAGATTTATAAATTTTTTTAACGTGCTAAAAAAAATGCCTCTTCAAAGACATCACAAGATTCTCATAGGAAGCTTCACGACAATAGTCATAATTTTCATGCTGACGACGAGCGTTTTGCTGTATTTGCTGTCGGTAAAACAAAATGTGAACTACTTGAATTTAAACCAAAAAATCTCCGACATTCAAAAGGAAACAAATTCAAAAATAAGCGAATTGACAGATGGCATAAAAAGCACTAACGACCTGATATCGGCGGAAGTCGGCTCTTTGAACAAAGAATTAAATCTTGTGAAAGCGTCTGCGGGAGAGGATTTCTCCGGAATAATTGACTCGTCAATTCCTTCGGTCGTGACGATAAAAACAAGCGCGGGATTTCAGGGAACCGGATTCATAATCAGCGACGACGGATACGCGGTCACAAACGCCCATGTAATCGCAGACCAGGAAGGAATGCTGGCAAACAGGATAACCGCGATAACTTCAAACGCGGTTTCGCACGACGCGGAATTCATAGGATACGACGGCGATTTTGACATTGCGTTGCTGAAAATTTCCGGAAGTTACTCTCCGTTAAAATTCGGCGATTCGGACGGATTGCAAATAGGAGAAAAAGTCATAGCGATAGGAAACCCCCTTGGATTGCAATTCTCCGTTTCTCAGGGAATAATCTCCGCGATTCACAGAAAGGGCTCAAACGGAATTTCGGCTTACATCCAAACTGATGCCGCATTGAACCCCGGAAATTCCGGCGGTCCGCTGATAGACAAGGAGGGAAAAGTCATAGGGATAAACAATTTCAAAATCGGCTCCGGCGAAAATCTCGGATTCGCGTTGGAGTCAAATTACATAGTCGAAACGATAAACAAAATATCAAGTCAGGAATTAAATCAAACGCTGATAAGTTAAAATAAAATTTATTTAAAATGTGGAAACCGGAATTTTTCGATATCTTCGGGGCAGTCGGATTTTTATATATCATAATATTAAGCATATTCATATTAATAAAAAATAATCTGCCAAAATGGACAGTCATTATATTATTAATCATCGGAATTGTCGGATTAATTATTGATGCAACTATTGTAATTAAAACTTATTTAATTAAAAAATGAAAGAAGATATTGTAAAGAAATCAAACCTATCCTCTCCTTCAAAAAAATCCCAGGAGGGAATGACTGTGAAAAAAGAAAAAGACATTTCAGAATGGTACGCGGAAGTTGTGCAAAAGGCGGAACTCGCGGATTACTCGCCGATAAAGGGATTTATGATAATTCGTCCGAATGCGTATTTTATTTGGGAAAAAATACAGGAAAATTTCAATGAATATCTGAAAAAGAAAAACATAAAAAACGCATATTTCCCGTTGCTGATTCCGGAATCGTTTTTCAGAAGAGAGGCGGAGCACGCAAAGGGTTTTGCTCCGGAACTCGCGTGGATTGAAAAAAACAGCGGCGAAGAGGGAGAAAAATTGGCGATTCGCCCGACTTCCGAAACAATAATTTACGATTCGTTCTCAAAATGGATTCGTTCATGGAGGGACTTGCCCTTGAAAATAAACCAATGGTGCAATGTTTTGAGATGGGAAGTAAAGCAGACAAAGCCGTTTTTGAGAACGCGGGAATTTCTTTGGCAGGAAGGGCATTGCGTTTACGAAACGGAAAAAGAATGCGACGCGGAAGTTCTTGAAATTCTCGGCGAATATGAAAAACTCTGCAAAGAACTATTGGCAATTCCCGTATTGAAAGGAAGAAAAACGAAAAACGAAAAATTCGCCGGCGCATATTATACCACGACGATAGAAGCGTTGATGCCCGACGGAAAAGCGCTGCAAATGGGAACGTCCCACAATTTAGGGCAAGGATTTGCAAAAGCGTTCAACATAACCTTCAAGGATAAAAATGAAAGAATTCAAACGCCTTGGCAATCAAGCTGGGGAATTTCAACGCGACTGATAGGCGCTGTAATCTTAACTCACGGCGATGATCGCGGATTGGTTTTGCCGCCGAAAGTCGCGCCGATTCAAATTGCGATAGTTCCGATTCTTCTCGGAAACAAGAAAAAAATTCTTAAAAAAGCGAGGGAAATAAAAAAATCCCTGAACGAATATTCTGTTGAACTCGACGAAAGGGAAGAGTACACTCCCGGGTGGAAATTCGCCGAATACGAATTAAAAGGCGTTCCGTTGAGAATTGAACTCGGTCCGAAAGACCTTGAAAAAAATCAGGTTGTTTTTGTCAGAAGAGACGACGGAAGCAAGGAAATTGTGAAAATAAAAGACATAAGAAAAAAAATCAGCGATGTTTTCGAAAAGATTCACGATTCCATTTATGAAAAGGCGAAAAAATTCCTTTACTCAAGCATGATAAAAACGGAAAAATTCGCCGATTTCGCAAAAGCGATTGAAGAAAGAAAAATTGCTCTGGCGCCTTTTTGCGAAGGAGAAAGTTGCGAAAATTCAATAAAGGAAAAAACTCTTGCGACATCCCGGCTGATTTCAAATGAAAAGAGTCGCGGAAAAAAATGCGTCAATTGCGGCAAAAGCGCGGACTTTTTTGTTTATTTCGCAAAAAGCTATTAATCAAGCTGTCTCTTTTTTCTGTTTTTGTTTTTTTAAGTCCATCTCGTCGCCGTCGCAGTGAGGCACAGAACTCTCTTCGTCAGTCGTTTCATTGATTGTTAATTTAAGGCGTTGATCGAAACGGCTTCGTTCAATTCGTCTTCAAGACGAAGCGTCGTTTCAATCAGCACGCTTAACTCCTTTTTCACGCTTTCGTGTTCCATTTCCTTTTTCATTATGAAAATTTCCTATTTTTATGCTGAAAAAGTATTTTACTTATTATTTCCTTTTTCATTATAAAAGTCAGAAATCTCGCGCCTGATTAAATTAGGGTTTAACCGTTCATTTATTCAGACAGGAAAAATCTGAACAAACTAACAGGGTTTAATTTTGGCTGTAGCGAGGACTAAACTAAACGCCGAATTCTTCCACACGCAAGTCAGTCCTGTTTGCATAACCGAAAGAGATTATCTGCATTTATAAAATTTGCCATGGATTTTGTATCACTTTAAAATTATAGAAACAATTTATATACTTTTGATTCGCCAAAGATTTTAGCGCGAATTTTTTGTGAATTTTCAGCGCATACTGCATATTGATTTGGATTAAATTGCAAAAATTTGTCTCGCTTCGCTCGCAATATCTTCCTACTTCAAATCCGCCCTCGACAGGATTTTCCGCCAAAAAAATTTTAATTGTAAAAACGTCGCGATTAAATGGTTATTGCATTAGAATCTTCTTTAGAAAAAAAATTTGGCGGAGCCGAGCGTTTTGACTTTGACAAATTTTATTTTATCAATGGTGAAGTCAGGACGCGAGTTGGTTTTGAGCCGTCAATATCTAAACGAAGTGAAGCAAAATTTAGAGGGATATTTGTTTATCGGGCGGGCAAGCAGTTTTGCGAGAATCATTTGAAAGATATTAACATAAAACCTCAATCATAAATTTTAATGGAAGTCGTTGTTAGTTAACATTTTTAGGGGTGGGCGGTCGGAGGATTGGGGGGGAGTTAGTTTTCCATATTCACAACGAGAGGAGTTGTGAGTTGGCGGGATGAAGAAAAATATTTGGTTCAATAAATTCTTATTTCTTTTTCCCGTAATTTTTATTCCATTCCTCTTTTTCTTTCTCTGTTGCCCTTCTTATTAAGGAGATATATTCGCTAACGGGCAACCTTTCCATTTTTATCGGCTTAACCGGTTTTGGAGAAATCCATTGAGGACTTCCCTGCGGAATATTTGTAAAAGTCCTGGAAGGAAGAGTGTAAAGATAAAAAAATTTTTGCCTCGGATTTCCTCCGTAAATTACTGCATCCTTAATCTCGGACACCCCGTTGGTTTTTCGCATGTCGATGCTGCTTCCTCTGATACCTCTGCTTTTCAGAATTCCCATCGCAATCGCCTCTTCTTTTGAATCGGAAGCATAAATCCCTGTTTGTGAATTATCCATAACTCCACCCAAATCCTTCGCTTGCCGCGGCAATAATTTTCCTCTGATTTTTCTCATGCTTCCGTGATAAACAAATTTTGGTTTCATAATTATCTTATATCCTTCCCCATCAAAATCTTTTCCCTCAACCGGTTGATTTCGGTGTTGAAGAATTCAACCATTTCATTCTTTTCGAAAACCTCAAGGAGTTCCTCGTTTTTGGCGGAAAGAATTCCGCTCAGATTGCTGAACTTTGCAGAAAGGGAGTTGACATACCTCCCCAATATTTTCGTTTTTCCGAGGAGACGAACGCCTTTCGGAAACATCGGCTTGTCGTAAAGCTCCTCGAAAAGCATCCGCGAAATGTTTCCCGACTCCAGAAGAAAATCAAAATTCATTTTTTCGAGCATTTCCAGCGCGTTCATGTGATCGGGACCAAGATAATCCAAAAGTATTGTTTCCTCGTCGTTGTTCAAATTCCCAAGCAACTCCTTGAGCCGCATGCTTATCACGATTCCTTCTTTTCCAAGCTCTATCAGATACCTTTTCACAATGGAGGAAATTCTTTTTATTATTTCCAAACGCTGAAGAACATTGCAGACGTCGTTTACTGTGACAAGCCCGGACATTTCCAAAATATTGAGGTTTGAAATGAGGTAATCATACGACTCCCTTTGTTTTTCCAGAACCTGAAGCGTCTCCGACGCCCTTCTCAAAATCTCCGAGCTTTCCTTTAATTCATATCTCATGTTCCCCCAATAAATTGTTATCTTGTGCTTTCTTTCCGAGACCGCGATTACAAGGGAGTTTGTCTGCTTCGCCGTCCTCTCGGCCGCCTTATGTCTCGTCCCGGTTTCTTTCGTGGATATTTCAACGCTCGGAAAAAGAAGCGTGTTTGCGTAAAGTATTTTTTTTCCGTCGTTGGAAAGGATTATCGCGCCGTCCATTTTTCCCAATTCAACCAAGCGCTGCGGAGAAAATTTCGCGTTTATCTTGAATCCCCTTTCAATCACTTCTTTTGTCGCTTCGTTTTCAAAAACAATCAATGCACCCATGTAAGCGTTGAGCAAGTCATCCAGAGCGGATCTTATCGCGGTTCCGGGAGAAATCGTCTTCAGCATTTCAAGAAATTCCTTTTCCAAATCCCTTTTCTCCGGAATTTTTTGCTCCGAGAGAATCAGCTCTTTAACCTCTTTTTCCTGAACCTCTGTCATTTTTTAAAATATTTACCCACCTGATAAATTTAACCCCAAAATAATAAACAGCCCGTATATAAATATTTTTATGCTTCCGGAATTTTAGGAAAATTCGGAAAAAAATGATTTTTGCGAAAATTTTGCGCGTTTTTTAGGGATATTTTTTGTTTCAGTAGAAAATTTTGTGGAAATTATTTTAAAGATTAATTTGTAAACACGATTGTAAACATTAAGAAGATTTTGTGTAAAATTAACTTTGATTTGCTTTGGGGGGGAACAAATTATGGGAATTAAAAGATATTTATAATTTCCCAAACGTCTCCGCGACGAGCAAGGGAAAAAGAATTGTCGCGTCTCCGAAAACCTTTATCGCTTCGCCTTTGCTTTTCATTTTTCCCCAAGAAACCGCTTCATCCGGACGCGCATTTGAGTCCGCGCCGTCCCATTCCTCTCCGGAATTAATGTAAACCGCGTAGTCCGCGCCGTTTCTCATCAGGTTTGCATTGCATATATGATGCTTCATCGCTCCGCCGCCGAGAATTATCATTCCTGTTTTTTTTCTCGTTATTGCAAATTCGTTCAACTCGTGAATGTCTTTCAAAACATCCATCTTAAAATCCAAATGATTATACATGAAAAAATGAATCATGTCTCCCGTTGAACCGTCGGTAATCGCGGGACAATAAACCTGAACGTCGTTTTTCCAGCACCAATATAAAATGCTTTCCTCGTTGTTTATTTCCTTTCCAAGAATTTTTATGAATTCCGAAACAGAAATTATTTTTCCCGTCTCTTTCTGTTCCTTGTAAATTTTTTCAAGAATCGGCGTGAGGAATTCCTCGTATTTTATGTATCTTGAATTTGGAACAAAAATATTTCCGGTCCTGTTTATTCCCTCTTCGCGGAGCAACTCTCCCGAAGCCGAAAAATTTCCCAATTTGAAGTCGCCGAAGCATTTTACCAGATCCTCCTCGATTCCTCCTGCAGTCGTCACAAAAACGTCGATTTTTTTATGCTGAACAAGATATCTTACAATGTCTCTCACTCCGGAAGTTATCAAATTTGAAGTGCATCCGAGAAATATCGTGGCTTTTTCTTCAATCATTTTCCCGGCGATTTCAACCGCCTTTCCAAAATGGCTCGCCTGAAATCCCGTCGTTGAAAAACTCTTTACAATGCTTTCAAAATCAACTCCTTTGTCAAAATCATATCCTTTTATGGAAATTCCCTCCGGTTCCGAGCTTTCTTTTAAAATGTTTTCCCTCGCTTTTTTTTCGGTTTTCTTCATTATTCTGCTAAGAATATCATCTTAAAAATATATGTATTTCCGCACCAAAATGTTTTTAAAACGATTCAAACAATTTATTTCATGAATAAATGGACAGAACTCTTGACCGGATTGGTTGTAGTCGTCGGCGCGATTCTCGTCGCGTGGATGTCTTCCGCGAATTCGTGGACGCTTTTCGGAAAGGACTTTAATCTGTTGTCTTCCGCGTGGACATTTTTCAAAGGCGGGCTTTTCTGGTTTGTTATGATGATTGGCGCCTTGTTTGTTCTCCTCGGAATCTCGGATTTGAAGGGATAAATTTAGTTCATCCGGTAAAAACTATCAATGTTCCTTCTATTATTGCCGCAACGGCCAAAAGCGGGACAACAATGAGAAAAAACGCCTTCAGCGATTTCCAAAAATTTTCCCTTAAAAAATCAAATTTTTTCTTTTGAAAAATAAAAGTGCCCATTTTCAGTCCCATTCCCAAAGAAATGAAAACCGCGGGCAATTCGAAAATTCCGTGCGGAAGAATTCTCCAAAGGACGAAAATTCCGCTGCTGTTAACGCTTGCAGACGCGACAAACCCCAATATATACCCGTTGATAATTCCTACTGCAAGCGGAAATATTCCGAGAAAAATCCCGAATGCCATGCCCATGAACGAACTTTGGAGGTTGTTGAAAAAAATAAATCCCATCATGCTTTTGGCGTCCATGTCATTTGTCGTTTCAATCAATTCTTCTATAAATTTTAAAATCTGTTCTGAAATCTGCGAGGGAACGGGAAGGAAAAAACTCACAAGCGAAAACGCAAAAAAAATCGCGATTGAGAAAAAGATGAAATTTCTAGAATCCTTTATGTGATTCCACGCCTCGGAATAATTTTTGGAAAAAAAATTCGCCTTCGTTTTTTTATTTCTGTTTCTTGCCGCGCCTTTTTTATTTTTCATTTTTATTAAAGATTAAATCTGACAAATTCAGGATATTTATATGCTCCGAATCGCGTTTTTGAATCCGGCGGGAATCGTCTGTGAAGAATATTAATGTCAAACCCGGGGCATAATTTCACAATGCCTTGCTTAAAGGACTTAAATAAAAATCGCATTGAAATCGTCGCTCATGCGAATATGGTGGAGTTATTAGTTAAAATTTTTTGCCTGGCGGGCGGGGACAAACAAACTTATTCCCTTTCACTCATCTGAAATGCCTGCTGATCATTTTCGTCTTATTCGGGAATTTTTTCCTGAGATAAATTCCGTAAAGCAAACCGACGAGAAGCCCGCCGATGTGCGCGCTGTTTCCTATCGGCAAGTCGACGAAAAATCCTATGATTACAAGCGGAACGATTGCAATTATTGGCAAAAGCCACATCGGAAGCTGAATAGGAACTGCGAGTTTCCTCATTGAAGGATTGAATGAAAGCATGGCGAAAATCATTACGAAAATTGTTATGTTGATTATTATTCCGAATGCGGCGGAGAAGGATGCCGGAATAAACGGGCTTGCGATAAATTGCAACAAAAGCAAAATCAGCGGTCCCGCGATAAGGTATATTCTTGAATGAGGGACCAAAACAGCCAAAATGCCGATAAGCCCGAAAATCGCCCCGCTCGCTCCGACGCCGGGAATGTTGCTGTTAAAAATCATTCCTGAAAAGACAAAAAATATTCCACCGACGATTCCGGAAATAAGATAAATGAGAAAAAATCTTTTTTTTCCGATGATTCTCTCAAGAAAGTTTCCTATGAAAAACAGCGAGAACATGTTCGCGAAGATGTGGAGAAAATTTGCATGCATAAACATACTAGTAAAAATAGTCCAAATGCTTTTTCCCTGCAAAATCAAATTCGGCGTTATCGCAACATTATTCCCAATAAAAGGGTTAATTGTTTTTGTAAGATTACCATTCACCTCGGTTATCTGGTCAGGAAAACTAATTGACAAAATGATAAAAATAATAAGGTTCGCAAAAATCAATTGCGTCGTAACGCTTAAATTTCTGAAAAATCCTCTTTTATCTTCAAAGTTAATTGTCATGCCCGTAATTACTTTCGTTTTCCCTTCTTTTTCATTTTTTTCTTTTTCTTTGCCGGTTTTTTCGGCTTGATTTTTTTCATCTTCATTTCCTTTTTTTTCAGCAAGTCCCTTTCCTTTTTCTTTTCCATTCTTTTTCTAACTTTCTCGTCTTCTTCTTTTTTTATTTCCTTAATTTTTCTTTTCTCACCTTTTTCTTTTTCCTTTCCAATTTCCTGCTCGACAATTTCCAATTCCCTCTGCTGTTTTTCCAAATTTTTCTTCATTTCTTTCAATACCTTAGTGTTGTCCTTTACGGAGAAGACATTTCCGCATTCGTTGCACGTGAAATCCAAAAGAAGCGCGTTCTCCTCGTTGTGCTCTATTCCGCATCTCTCGCAAATATAAAATGTTTTTTTCTCCCTGCTGCGGATTTGATTTGAAATCTGCTCGATTCTTTTTTTGATCACTTCTTTCAAAAATTCCAGCGCTTTTTGAATCTCGAATTTCCAGAAGTAAGTGTACCATCCTTTTTTCTTGTCCTTCTTCCTCGTCGAGGACACAAGCCCGTGCTCCGAAAGTTTGTAAAGAATGTTCCTTGTCTGGTTTATGTTGTTGTCGAGCTTCTTCGCGATTATGAACTCGTTGACGTATTTTTCAGGATCGAGAAAGTTCACAACCTCTTCCCCGGGTTTTCCTATCACGCTTACGACAACTTCCTTCAGGAACTCCTTCTTTTCCAAGCTGTCCGCGTCTTTTCCCTTTTTTGCCATTGAAGAAAATGATGATGTTCTTTAATAAAGTTATTATTTCAAAAAAATAAAGTTTTTAAACTTATATTTTGTGTTATATACGTTAAGACATAATAATAAAATGGCGTGGTTTGGCAAAAAAAGAGAGGAGATTGATTCTAACGGAAGCGGCTTGTCTCTGCCTGAGCTCCCGAAACTTCCGGAATTGCCCGACTTGAACAGAATGCAAATGAAAAAATCTGGTTCTCTGAATCTTCCGCAGCTTCCTTCATATCCTAACAATCCGCTGGGAGAAAAAATGTCCCAGAATTTCATAAAGGACGCGGTTTCTGGGGAAAAAGAGGAATACCGGTTTGACGCAGATGAATTTCCCGACGACGAGGAGACGATGCCAAAACCGTTTCAAAACCCCGTGAAAATGTCCTCGATGCCCGAAGACGACTATTCAAGAAGATTTTCCGCGATGAGAAGTTCAAAACCCGAGCCGGTTTTTGTCCGTTTGGACAAATTTGAAGACGCCCTGAAAATGTTTGACGATGCGAGGAAAAAAATCTCCGAGATGGAATCAATGCTGAAAAACATAAGAAAAGTCAAGGAAGAAGAGGAAAGGGAATTGAAAGAATGGGAAAGCGAAGTTCAAAGAATAAAGGGCGAATTTGAAAAAATAAACAGCGAACTTTTTTCCAGAATATAATGGATGAAAAATTGATCCATCTGAAAATCGACTATCTTGATTCCCTTGAGACGAAAAAAGACATATTGACTTTGCAAAAAGATTTCATCGGCTTAAGGGAAAGAATCGAGAGATTTAATTCTGTAAGAATCGCCGAGATAAATTCAAAAATAAAACTCGGAATTGCAATGAGAAAAACAATCGACTCGCTGAAAAAAATAAAAGAAATTTTGCCGGAGCCGAAAATCCCAAAGATTCTTGTTAAAGAAGAAAAGGAAAATCCGGTAAAAAGAGAAAGAAAACTTGACATGAAAATGCAAAAGCTCCGCGATTCTCGCGACATTGAAAGCCAATTGAGAGATATCCAAAACAAACTCGGCTCGCTTCACAGCCGCAGCTAAATTTTTAAAATATTTTTGTAGATAAGATTATAAAACTTTTTTAATGTAAAACTCCTTTTTGATTGATATGGGTGATTTTATGGGTTGGCGGTTTCTTGAAAATTTTTTGAGAAATATCAATGTAAACCTTCATCATAAATTTAATAGATGTTGTTGGTTAACCTTTATTTTTATGGGGTGGGCGAGCGTTTGCACGAGTCATATGTTTGTAATCCAAAACGAGTGCGGGCGTGAGCAGAGGCGGGGATAAATTTGAAGAATAAAAATTATCTTTTGTTTTCGTCAACCAATTTTCAACAAAACCCGCAACAACTAAATTTTTAAAACATCTTCCCTTTTTCTTTTAATGAACCGCAGAGAACTCATAAAAAAATATCTGGAATTTTTCGAAAGCAAAGGGCACAAGATAATTCCTTCGGCCTCTCTTGTGCCGGAAAACGACCCTACTGTCCTTTTCACGACGGCAGGAATGCATCCGCTTGTCCCGTATCTTCTCGGAATGAAGCATCCGCTCGGAAAAAGAATTGCAAACGTGCAGAAATGCATAAGAACAACAGACATTGACGAAGTCGGGGATTCCACGCACCACACTTTTTTTGAAATGCTCGGAAACTGGAGCATGGGCGACTATTTCAAAAAAGAGGCGATTGAATGGAGCTTTGAATTCCTGACAAAGGTTTTGAAAATCCCTGTTGAAAGGTTGTCCGTAACATGCTTCGCCGGAGATGAAAACGCGCCGAAGGACGAGGAAGCCGCAAAAATCTGGCTTTCTCTTGGAATTCCAAAACCTCGGATTGCTTTTCTTCCAAAAAAGGACAACTGGTGGGGCCCTGCCGGAAAAACCGGCCCTTGCGGTCCGGATACAGAGATGTTTTATTGGAAATCAAAAGAAAAGCCGCCG
The DNA here is from genome assembly GCA_016204145.1 of Candidatus Pacearchaeota archaeon. Taxonomy (GTDB): domain Archaea; phylum Nanobdellota; class Nanobdellia; order Pacearchaeales; family GW2011-AR1; genus JACQLK01. The sequence continues at coordinate 33,946 of JACQLK010000026.1, forward strand.
AAAGATTTCGACACTGAAAATAAAAATTGGGTTGAAATTTGGAATGATGTTTTGATGCAATACGTGAAAAATGAAAAAGGAGAATATGTTGAAGCTAAGCAGAAAAATGTTGACACAGGAATGGGAGTTGAACGCACGGTTGCTGTCTTGAACGGATTGGATGACAATTATTTGAGCGACTTGTGGCGTCCGATAATCAAGGAAATTGAAAAATTAATCCAAAAAGACGTTGAAAATGCAGTGCTTCGTGCTTTAGACGGTTCGGATAAATATGGAGGAAATAAACAAACAACAAAAGCTATGAGGATAATCGCGGACCATATCAAAGCCGCGGTTTTCATAATCTCCGACGGCGTTTCTCCTTCAAACACGGAGAGAGGGTATATTTTAAGGCGGCTGATTCGCCGTGCGATAAGATACGGAAAAGAACTCGGCTTGAAAAATTTCACAAGAGAAATTGCAGAGCCGGTTTTTGAGATATATGAAAAAGATTATTCCGAACTGAAAAATAATAAAAATAAAATCCTTGAATCAATTGATTTGGAGGAAAAAAGATTTTTGGAGACAATTGAGAAAGGAATGAGAATTTTTGAAAACCTTGTGAAAAATAAAAAATCGCTTTCCGGAAAAGAGGCGTTCCTTCTTTATCAAAGCTATGGTTTTCCTATTGAATTGGTTGAGGAAGAATGCGGAAACAGAAAAATAAACTTTAACAAAAACGAATTTCTTCAAGAACTCAAAAAGCATCAGGAACTTTCCCGAACCGCGACAAAGGGAAAGTTCGCCGCAGGACTTGCCGACCATTCTGAACAATCTACAAAATATCATACGGCGACGCACATGCTTCACAAAGCGCTTAAAATTGTTCTCGGTTCAGAGGTTCAGCAAATGGGAAGCAACATCACACCAGAAAGATTGCGATTTGATTTCAGATACGACAAAAAACTTTCCGAAGAGCAAATAAAAAAAGTTGAGTCAATCGTCAACGAGCAGATAAAACGCGGATTGAATGTCTCCTACGAGGAAATGCCGTACGCCGACGCTGTTAAATCGGGCGCGCTTTCTTATTTCCGCGAGCGCTATCCCCCTATTGTGAAGGTTTACACCGTCGGCAATTTCTCAAAAGAAATCTGTACAGGTCCGCATGTTGCAAACACGAAAGATATGGGAAAATTCAAAATTATTAAGGAAGAATCTGTCGCGCAAGGAGTTAGGAGAATAAAGGGGGTTTTGCATTAATCATCCAATCTCATAACTTCCCCCAATATTATATTTCTTCCTAATCTCGTTGTATTTCCACACTCTGAACGGATTTATTATTCTCCCGCCGTTGTTCAAATCGCTTCTCATTTTCATCATGAATTCCGCGTCTTCATATTCTTGCATATTTTCCGGAAGCGACTTTCCTTCTGAAAGAATCATTGTCTCCGGCTTTGAATTTATTTTTATTCCTCCCGCATATTCTATCGTCGAGTCGGAAATTATCGCCGGTCCCGACGTTTCAATGAAACAATATCCCGTTTCATGCCAGCTTTTTTCCAAAGGACATTTTATCCCGACCGACTCATGATTCTCCTCTGCATTGTAAAATATCGCGACGCCGTATCCCATTTCTTTCAAAAGAAATGCAAGCAATTCTGATTTCTCGCCGCAAACGCCCATTGAATCGTAGACAACCTCGTAAGGGTATCTTGAATAACCGACGCCGAATCTTTGGTATCTTCCCGTTTTATTTGAATTTCCCCATTCGATATTTTGCACTATGCTCGTCGCAATCCTCAATTGGTCAAGGTCTGTTTTCGCAGCATTCCGGATTTCAACAACAAGAGGCATAAGCAATTCTCTTTGATTTTTTTCAGAGATGTCTCGGAGTTTAAAATCCCTTCTCGACGGAATCTCGTCGTTGCGGTAAGAAATTTGCTCAGAAAGGGAAGAAAGATAATTCACAAGTCCGTTGTATGCTGTAAAATTTATTTCACTTTCATTTCCGTTGATAAAATATTTCAGATTTATCTCTCTTGGATTATTCATATAATCGGAAATGCAAACGTCTCGGTCTTTTTTCATTCCGGCAGGACAGCCGCAAACGGAAGCATTTGAATAAAGAATTCCTTCGCCGGAACAGTAATACGGTTTATTCAAAGAGCACGACTCGTTAAGCGAACCGTCGCCGCATGATATTGTCTTTTCCTCGTAAGGAATTGTCTCGCGGTTTGTCTTAAAAAAAACAAAAACCGCAATCAAAGCGACAAGAAAAATAACAAAAATAATCTTTCTCCAATTTATGCCTTCCAAAAAACCGAAGTATTCCAGCTGCAGAGATCTGATTGCGGAAGGCCTTTCTTCAGAATAGCCAGCCATAAAAACCCTCTTTTGTCGACATAAACCAAAATGGAAAAAGAATTATAAAAATCTTCTTATGGAGACGTTCGCAGGGGGATTTTTTAAAAGATATTGGTGCAATGCTATAATGCGAATATGGCAGAGTTGTTAGTTAACATTTATTTGTCTGGCGGGCGGGAAATCTTTTTGTGAGATTAAAATTTTCCGACAGGCGGGAGCATTGGATGGCGGGATTAAGCTCCTTGATAAAATGCATGATTACGGATGGAGGTTAAAGGTTATTTTTTCATTCAACATAAATCGCCGGTTTTCCCGGCTTCGCCTTTGACGATTTCTTTTCAGGATCGTATTTGTTTTTGTCATTTACCGCAAAAATTTTAACGTTAAGATTTAGTTTTTTCGATATAAAATCAAGGTTTTCCGAGAACATTTCTTTCTCGTTTGGCAAAGAGTAAATAAATATTTTTTTCGCGCTCTTTTGTTTTTCTTTTATTATTTTCAGAATATTATTTATGTCGCCGACAAGCTGCTCGACCGCCTTTTCCTCTTTTTCGAATTTTTCGTTTATTTTTTTCTCGTCGCATTTCGGCCATTCGGCAATGGATATGAATTCTTTGTTTCCGAGATTTTCCCAAATTTCTTCCGTGACAAAAGGACAATAAATATGAAGCATTTTCAAAAACGATTCCGCCGTTTTTTTGTCAATTTCTTTATCGTAAAAATAACTGAACAAATTTCTGATTTTTATCACGGCAAGATTGTGCGCAAAATCCTCCGCATAAGACGCAACTTCTTTTATTGTTCTGTTCAATTTGTTATCGACTCTTGCGTCGGATTTTCCCGCCTTGAAATTTGCAAAATAATCGCATACCTTGCTTGTAAAATTAAAGCTGTTTTGAATTTCCTTCTCGCTCCAATCAAAATCCCTGTCTGAAGACGAGTTTGAAACCAAATACAACCTGAGCGAATCCGCGCCGAATTTATTTATTGTTTCAAGCGGCTCCACCACGTTTCCCTTGGATTTTGACATCTTTTCTCCGTCGCTTCCGCGAACAAGACCTTGGGTGAAATACCTCAATGCCGGCTCCCTGAATTTTATCAATCCCAAATCGGCGAGGAACTTTGTATAAAACCTTGCGTAAATCAAATGCGCTGTTATGTGCTCGGGACCGCCGATGTACATATCAACCGGCGCCCAGTAATTTGCCTTTTTCGTTTCAAAAATTTTTTTATCGTTCCTTGGATCCGCGTATCTCAAATAATACCATGAAGAATTTACAAAAGTGTCCATTGTGTCGGTTTCTCTTCTTCCAAATTTTCCGCATCTCGGGCATTTTACATTTATCCATTTCTCGTTTGTGGCAAGAGGATTTCCCTTTCCAAATTTAACATTATTGGGAAGTTTGACGGGCAAATCTTTTTCGGGAACGGGAACAATTCCGCATTTGTCGCAATAAACAATCGGAATCGGAGTTCCCCAATATCTCTGCCTTGAAACAAGCCAATCTCTTAATTTGTATTGTGTAACTTTTCTCCCAAATTTTTTCGCTTCAAGCGCCTTGACGATATGTTCTTTCGCCTCTTCTGAAAACAAGCCGTTAAACTCGTCTGAGTTAACCAAAATCCCAAAGTCTGTATGAACAATTAAATCAGTATAAAAACTATTTTCCGCAAGCCATTTCCAGACGCAGGATTTGTTCCATTTTGATTCTTTCATAAAATCATGAGCTAATTTGTCTACTTCTTCTTCGGTATCATCATTCAAAATTAATCTTTTAATTTTACCACTATTAAATTTAAATATAAAAACGATTTCTTCTCCAAGATATTCGTTCCAAAAACCATCGTCCATTTTTTCAGTTATCAGTTTTTCATAATCTTTTAATCTAGTCTTAGGAATTTCTATTTTAAAGTCTCCATCTTTAGTTTTCTCAATTATTTTTATCTCCAAATTTATTAAATCGGAATCTTTTATTTTTGAAGCGCCCATTAAATAACTTCTTACAGGGGCTTTCTCTTTTCTTATGACTTGTTTTATCGGCAGCTTGTATTTCTTCGCAAATTCTAAATCCCTTTGGTCGTGCGCTGGGACAGCCATGACGATTCCGCTTCCGTATTCCGCAAGAACAAAATTCCCAATCCATACGGGAATTTTTTCTTTCGTCAGAGGATGAATCGCGAAACTCCCCGAGAAAACTCCTTCCTTGTCGAGTTTTTCAACCTCTTCCCGTTTCGTTGACTTTATTTTTTTCAAAAAATTCTCAACGTCTTTTTTTTGCTTTTGTTTGACGAAATTTGCCAATTCCGAATGTTGCGCGGAGACAACAAGAAAAGTCACTCCGAACAAAGTGTCAGGTCGCGTCGTGAAAATTGGGTATTTTTTGCCTTCAATTTCAAATAAAATTTCCGCGCCCTCCGATTTTCCAATCCAGTTTCTCTGCATCGTCTTCGCCCTCTCCGGCCAATCCAAATTGTCAAGGCATTTCAAAAGCTCCCCGGCGTAATTTGTGGTTTTGAAAAACCATTGCTCCAAATTTTTTATTTCAACTTCTGTATCGTCATGTCTCCAGCATTTTCCGTTGACAACTTGCTCGTTTGCGAGAACCGTGTCGCATTTTTTGCAAAAATTCACGGGCGCTTTTTTTCGGTAAGCAAGTCCTTTTTTCATCATTTGAAGAAAGAGCCATTGGTCCCATTTGTAATATTCCTGCGTCGAGGTGTTTATCATTCTGCTCCAATCGTAGCTCCATCCCATCGCCTTTTGCTGTTTCATGAAATTCGCGATTGATTTTTTAGTGTATTCTTCCGGATGAATCCCGACTTTTATCGCGGCGTTTTCAGCCGGCAACCCGAGAGCGTCGTAGCCGATTGGATAAAGAACATTGAATCCCTGCATTCTCTTGAATCGCGCGAAAATATCTCCCAGTGTGAAAACAAACGCATGCCCCATATGCAATCCGGTTCCGGAGGGATACGGAAACATGTCCAGGCAATAGAATTTTTTTTTCTTTGGATTTTCTTTCGCGGAAAAAACTTTTTTCTCTTCCCACCTCTTCTGCCACTTATTTTCTATTTTTTTGAAATCGTAAGACATGCGAAAGAAACAAAATCCAAATTTAAATTACTTTTGATGCCCGTTTAAATGGGGCATTTTCAAAAAATTTGCATGTTGATTCATATTTCTCAAGTGCGTTTTGCGTTTCCGAATCAATTTCGATTATGTCTTCTTCTGATTTCGAATCTAAATTCCTCAAAAAATTGTAAACTCCCCTTATGTTTTTAATATGCCTTCCGTAAAAATTCCATGCTCCCCCCTTGTCTGGCTTCAGCACTTGATATTCTTCGTTTCTTTCAATGATTCTTCTGATGCTCATCTTCGATTCTGCATTCAACAACTTTTAAATATTCTCTTTCTTTATTTCAGAAATGATAACCGCGCACCTCTCCGGAGAATTGATTTACAGCAACTCTTCCGAAGCGTATTCTCTCTTTGAAAAAAGTTCTTTCGGCGAAAGGGTCGGCGACAAAATCCAATATTCTTTTTCCGAGGCGATTTACCTCTGCGAAAAGGGAAAAATGGAAATTTTCTCAAGAGGCAAAAAAATTCCGCAGAGGGAAATTATGAAAAAAATTCAAAACATTGACAAAAGGATTCAAATAAAATATCCTGTTTTCCGCGATTTGAGAAACAAGGGATATGTCGTGAAAACCGCGCTGAAATTCGGCGCCGATTTCAGGGTTTATGAAAAAGGCGCGAAAGTCGGAGACAAGCACTCAAAATGGATTGTTTTCTGCGACCACGAATCAAAGCGCCTCACTTGGCACGATTTCTCGGCGAAGAACAGAGTCGCACACTCGACGAAAAAAAATCTCCTTCTCGCGATTGTCGACGAAGAAGGCGACGTGACATATTACGAAGTGAGATGGATTAAGACATAATTATTTAGCCCGTCTATATCTTTCAATTCCATCAATGGTTGGTTCAATTCCATCAACAATTTCGGGATGCCACGGCTGTATTTCCGAATGCACTTGCAACAATTCCCTAAGAAAATCAGAGTCATAATTTTCTGGTATATTTCTTGACATTTTATTCATCCTGTTTTTTCTGTGTCTTCCGATGTTCTTTATTGAAAATTTGACAATATCCGAATTAATCCTGTGCAACGCCCTCAAACTTTCTCCTGCAAGATAATTTCTTTCTCCTGTTTGTTTTTCCATCGCATCATAAATTGGCTTTATGCAATCAATGTCCTGAATTCTCGGCAACTCATTGACAGCCATGCATAATCTCTCAAGCCCCACTGCGCCTATAGTAAAATCACAAGAGGCGTCTTCCAATCCGACAATTCTGTCCCCTTCGTAGACAGGTTTCCAAACAAATCTTTCAAGAGTTCCAGTATCCAATAATTTTCCACTGGGCATCAAAATATTTATTTCATTCCTGTAACCCCAACCGTTGTGAACCAGAGAAACTCCCCACTTCGGTTCTTCTTTTCTCAAATTTACCGAGAGAAAAGTATCTCTGCTTTTATCTGAGATTAAATTATTTTCAGGGACGCCGGCGGATAAAAACCCCTCTTTTGAAATTATATCTCTTGGAATTTGAAAATCAAAATTGTATTTTCCATTTGTTAATTCTTTAACGTTCCCGCCGGCGCAATAATTTGGATAAATTCTTTCCGGAGGAATTCTGCACATTCCAAAAAAAGATACCAAATCAGATATCTGATTTTTATGAATTTTATCTGAATAAGATTTGCTCTTTAATGCGACAGCCCCGTTCATATCTGCCATTTCAAAAACGCCGAGATATTTCCATGATTTTTCCGTTCCGATAAGGGGGATATCTTCAGGTCTTATGCAGCTTTGAATTGTTGAAAAAACAAAATCATGATCAAAATCAACATATTTCCCATATTCTTTGAGCCAATGATATTCTGTGAAACTCAAATTGAACGTCCCGGGAAATCCCTCGTGAATTAACGGAGCTCTTTCTACTTTTATGCAATCCAGAGGTTTGTCGCGATATCTCATAATTTCACGAAGTTGTTGATAAGATATTTTATCTTTCATGAAAAAAATTTTAAAATGGGGCGTCTCTAAATTTAGATTCGTAAGTGTAGGATATTATTTTTATATCGGGCACGTTAATTCTCGCCTCTCCCTGAGGGACTAATTCATAATCCGTTTTATAACAAGAGTAATACGCATTATCTCTCTCGTCACATCTAAAAGTATTTTTTATAACAAATAATTTTGAATTAAAAGACGTTGAAATTTTTTTAAGAGCTTCTTCCAATGTTCTAGGGTATCCGTCGAATGAAAGGACCATATCTATACATCTTTCGAATTCTCCCGTTGCATCAACAGTAGCAGATTCTATCCTTATCCCATTACCAAGTTGCTCAGTTAACTTACTCAATATCCCTATGCAAATTTTTCCACTAGGTTTAAAATTGTCGTTCATTATAGCCCCCATACGGAACCCATCATATAATCCGCAGCCTCCTTAGCGCTTTCATAGCTTCTGGCCCACTCTTCTAATTTACAAAAATATTCTACTTTTTTGGGATCACTAATACGTTTTGCAAGAATTCCCGCCATTGCATAATGGGAAGACCAACCAATAGGTTTTTCTCCTTTTCTAGAATTTTCACAAGCCTCATAAAAGTCAGATAATAGTCCCTGTATCGACTCTAGATTACTTTCTCTTCCGTCCGTAACTTCCGCTTCAAGCAGTTTTCTTATTTTATCTCCTAAATCAAATTCTGATGTCATTTAACTACTCCATAATTAAGACATATCATAAAGTATTATAAATTTATGGTGTAAAAAATATTACAACAAAAGTAATATTTAAATAATGCAAAAACGCAATAAAGAAATGGAAATTGAACCGAAACTTGAAAAAATCGGATTGAGCAAAACAGAAGCAAAGACATATCTCAGTGCGCTAAAACTCGGCCTGGCAAAGGTGTCTGAAATAGGGCAAAAAGCCGGAGTGAAAAGAGAAGCGGCATACTACATTCTGAAAGGTCTGCAAGAAAAAGGATTTATCGGAGAAATGATTAAATCTGGGGTGAAATATTATTCCGCAAGTTCTCCAAAAAGAATACTTGAAATCTTAGAAGAGGAAAAAGAGCAAAAGGCAATTACAATAAGGGAAATTCTCCCGGAACTTGATTCTTTGCAAAAAATTGCGATAACAAAGCCAAAAATAGAGTTTTACGAGGGCGAAGAAGGTCTCAAAACCGCGGCTTCAATCATGACGCAAAAAGAAAATCAAGTCATTTATGCATATGTTACTGAAAAGATATTGAAGTTTATTCCGTATTTTCATCCTTTATTCAGAATGAGGAGAAAAGAAAGGAAAATAAAATTAAAAGTGATAACTGAAAAAACAAGATTTACAGTTGAAGAAATAAAGAAGAAAGATAAAAAAGAATTGAGGGAGACAAGATTCAACAACGAGATAATAAATTCAATAGACAGCTGTTATTACATTCTTCCAGAAGGGATTATAATCCTGAAAGCAAATGAAAAAGAGCAATTGGGAATCTATATTCAAGAGCCAAGCACGGCGAAATTGCAAAAGAATATTTTTGAACAAATCTGGAATAAATCAAAACCTTGATTCTGATGAAACATAACAAAAATTATATACTTCCTGATTTTTATTTTTAAATGCCGACGCAGAATATTCCCCAGGTTAAAGACAGAATTCTTTATTATTTGAAGACAAAAGGCCCTTCTTTGCCGATTCATATCTCAAAGGCGATTGGATACAATCTGTTGTTCTCGTCCGCGTTCATTTCCGAAATGCTTTCTGAAAAAAGCGTGAAAATGAGTCACATGAGAATCGGCAGCTCGCCATTGTATTTTCTCGAGGGGCAGGAAAGCATGCTGGAAAGGTTCTCCGAACATTTGAAAAGCAGGGAGAAGGATGCGTTTAATCTGTTAAAAGAAAAAAAATTGCTCAAGGACTCTGAGCAGGAGCCGGCAATCAGAGTTGCTTTGAGAGCGATAAGGGATTTCGCGATTCCGTTCACGCATAATGAAGAAGGATATTGGAAATATTTTACCGCGAGTGAAGGTGAATTGGGAATAAAGCCGGTTGCAATAGAAATGAAAATTACGGCATTGGAAAAACCGGTCGAAGAAATCGCCGCGGAAAGACCGCAAGTTGGGATTGCGGAAATCGTTGAAATAAAAAACAACGAAATTGAAAAAGAGCCGGAAAATATTCCGGGGGCTGAAATTAAAGCGCCAAAAGCAAAAAGCCGCGTCAAAAAAAGAGAGCCGAGAAAGTCAAAGCAGGACGAAAAATTCCTGGAAAAGGTAAAAGAATTTCTCTCGAAATCGTCTGTTGAAATAATTAACGTCGAAGGGTTCAAAAACGACGAAATTTCGCTTCTTGTGAAAATAAAGGGCGAAGAGCAAATTCTTTTTGCCTACAAAAAAAGAAAAATAACCGACGCGGACATAGTAAAAGCGGCAAAAAAGGCGGAAAAGCTCAAGATGAAATACTCGATTCTCTCTCCCGGAGAGCTTCCGAAAAAAATCTCAGAATTGATGGAAGCGCTTAAGGGAATAAAAGAGATAAAAAAGATGGAGTAGGGAAAATCGGGAGATTAAGTTAAGTAATATTTAATTTATAGCTGTAGATTCTTCTTCAATAAATTTTTCCAATTTTTTTACAAATTCACTATCCTTACGAGATTTTTCAATCCAATTATCTAATTTATCTAAATCTTCTGTCTTATTTTGAAATTTATCCTCATTCATGTCTGTTCACCCCTATCTTACATTCATTTGGGATATAATATCTTATTATATGCTTGTCTGCACCCTTTAATAAATATTTAGCCAACCATTTTCTTAAAACTTGTCTTTCATTTTTATACATTGTATCCCTTGCTATATTCAATCCTAAATCTCTTGCTTTAGCAGAATTTATTACTTGTCCGTGGGTATGAAAGCCATTAACTAATTGTTTACTAATTTCTTTTGATTTATTTTTTTCCATTTTCCCTAATTCCAATATTTCTTGGGCATATTCTTCCATCATCTTTAAACCTGAAAGTGCAGAAACAAATTCGTCAGGACTAAATTTGTCAGATAATGCTTTTAATGGATAAGGAATATCTTGTTCTTCCACGTTTTCTAATTCCCCCATAACAAAATTAAATCCTCTTTTTATAGATAATGCAGAAGTATCCCCTTGGGATGGGTCTATTGGACCTAATTGACTCATCATACCCATTACAATTTCATTGCCAACTAATGATATTAAAGTCCCACCACTTGAAGCTTCATATGGAACAAAAACAATTATCTTTTCAAAATTTTCTCTTAATGCTCTTGCCATTTTATAAGATGACTTTACATATCCTCCCGGACTATTTATCATTAAAATAAGATTTTTACAATTTGTCTGTTCTTTTATTTTTGTTATAGCTTCTTCAACCCCAAACTCTTCAGATACACCCAAACTCGCACTTAAAACTCGTGATGGGCTAACTTTTACCCCGTAGTACGGGGCAATGAGTGCTAAAAAAATAAATTCTTCCTTACAAGTTAATGTTCCAATTTCCTCTATAACATCTTTATCTTTTTCTTCATCAACATCTAAAATTTCAGATAATTCTTTACTTATATCAATCATTATCTTTTTTGCTATTTTGAATTTTTAAGCATTATTGCGATTTACATCACTTGTCCAGTAATCATCAACACCCAAAACCTCCCCTAAAAACCTTTAAATACCAATTCTCTAATATTAAATCATGGGAAAAATAAAGTCAAAAATGATTAGAAGGAGCGCAAAATCGCTTGTGCAAAAAGGAATTCAATTTACACAAAAGTTCGACGACAACAAGCTCGTTCTTGGGAACATTTTGCCGAGCAAAAAGATAAGAAACCAGATTGCGGGACTTCTTGCCAAGATGAAACAATTCGAGGCGATAAAAGAGAAAAATCTCCAGAAATCTTTGAAATAAATTTAGCGATTAAAAGTGGAAAAAAAAGAAGGCAATGAAAACGTTGTTTTTATCGGCTCAAAGCCGTTTATGAATTACATTACGGGAGTTGTGATGCAATTCACGACAAAAAATCGCGATGAAGTTATTGTAAAGGCGAGGGGAAAATGGATATCGCGCGCCGTTGATGTCGTAGAAGCGGCGAGAAAAAAATTTCTGAAAGACAAAAATCTCAGGATAAAAAATGTTTTGATTGACAGCGCGGAAATGGAAACCGACGATGGAAAAAAAATGAATGTTTCATCTATTGAGATAACTCTGGGGAAATAGTGCTGTGAAGGACATAAAACCTTTTAATGTGAATTTATATCTGAATTTATGGACAATTATATAACATCTCTTTTAGGTGGAGAGAATATACCACTTGCACACACTGAAATCCCAGTCGCTCGCTATTGTCCTATAGATAAAACACAATTATTTAAAGAGAAGATTGGGCGTGAAGGTCCTGAATATCGTTGTGTAACCTGTGATGCATCTTACCCCCTTGAAAATAATGAAATTTCCGAAGAAGAATTAAGAAGACAGGCATTAATTCACTTTAATTCAATAGAAGAAAAATTAAACGACATAAATCGAGAATTGCCTGCAATGGAAAAACTAAAAAGTAAATTACTAAAAATAATTGCTCTTGCAGAGCAAAATTCTCTTACTTCTTAAATAAAGAATATGGGGCATCTATATTTTTATTTTCGCTTTGAAAGTTTTGAAGGAACTCCTCTCAGCTGACCTCTAAATGGTTTTGGAAAGATATCTTTCAAAAAGGTATAATATACTGTCTCTCTTTTCTCATCAGCCACAATATATTTGAAATTTCCGTCGGCAAATTCGCTCAAAAATTGCAAACATACACCGCATTGAGTTATTCCTTTATCTGTATTTTCTTCAAACGGGACTATGGCAATTTTAGTCAACTTAACATTTCCGTCGCCAACAGCATTGCAAGCGGCGGCAACTTCTGCATGAACATTTAATGTTGATGTGACATTCCCGACGTTAACTCCGGTATAAATTTTCCCGTTTGCAGTTTTAACAGCCGCGCCAACTTTCGCGCCGGAACGGGTTGAATAACCAAATTTCCTTACGGCAATTGCCTCATTTATCAATTCTTTTTCGTCTTCAGGTAATTTATCAAAACTTATTTTATACTCTCTAAACATTATATTTAGAAAGATAAATAATTTATAAAACTTCCATTATAGAAAATAATCAAATAGAATATCTGCCGTGCAAATCTTCGGAATTTTTCTGCGTCAATTCTTTATTCGCAGAATTTCTCGTCCTGTAATTGGAATAACCCCATTTTGCAAGACCGTATAATGAAAGACCCGCCACTGCGACTTCTGCGATTGCAAATACAGCCAAAGGACCCATTAGCTCAGGAGGATAATCGTTAGCAAGATTAGAGAAAATTGTTTCCAAATCCATTTTCACAAACAGCAAAGGCACTTTATAAGTATTATTATAAATTAAAATAATTATCACGTCGGATTTTAGAATCAAAATGGATTTCTCGGGAGGGCGGGACACTAAACCGCATAGAAAATTCTTTTTACTCAACAAAAACCCCGTTCAAATTTCCTTCTTGCGTCGGGCGGTTTGTGATTCTGACTTTTCCAGCGTCGGTCTCAACAATTGTTCCTTTTGTGATTATGTTTTGCCTCGCGAGGAATCGGTTTGACGGCGTCTCGACGACGTTTTTTATTTCCGCCTTTTTCGTTTTCCCTTTTGTTTGAATGTTCACGGTTTTCGCCCTGAGCAAAAACGCCTTTACATTTCCGCCGCGGACTATTTTTATTTTTCTTTTGTCTTCGCCGAGTCGGACGTTCTTCTTCTGTCCTGTAAGTTCAAACAGTTTTTTCTTTCTGCTTTTGATGTATTTCCCGCCTGTGATTTTTCTTCCTTTATTCATCTTACCTGCAAGTGAATTCTACAAAATTTTTTAATTTTAGTTTGTGCATAAAGATATATCCCTAAGAATTATTTAAATAGCTTTCTGTGAAGCTTTGTTAAAAAACCCAAGTAGTTTTAATTTGTTTAAATGAATAATTTTCTCAAATTTTCTGAAAAAGGGTTAATGTAAAAGAACTATCGCGTCGGGCTTTGGAGTTAACGCCGGATTCTTAGGGGCGGAGTGATGGCGGCGGGAGAATAAAATTATTCGCATCACAAAAAGATTTATAAACGAATCATTCAAATAACTTGTATAAATATTCCATAATTTGGACAAAATGGCTAACGGAATCGAAAGACCTTTGGATTTGCTGAACAACTCGAAACACAAGGAAGTTCTTGTTCAATTGAAAGGGGACAAGCAATTCGTCGGAACGCTTCTCGCTTTTGACATTCACATAAATCTTGTTCTTGACAACACGAAGGAAATGCAAAACAACGAGGTGAAGAGAAACATCGGTCTCACTTTTTTAAGGGGTGACACGATCATTTTCATCTCTCCCGCTTCCACGATGATGAAGAAATAATTCTTAAGTTTGATTTAATAAGAAAACTTCGTTTAAATTTGCAACAAAAAAACTTGTCTCCTTCGCTCGCAAAAATAAAGAATGATAACTATAAATCCGCGGTTTTATCATTAAAATTGTTCCTATGGGGCGGGTGGCGAGCGATTTTGCGTGTAATCCATAAAAGCGAAGTCGCGAGCATGGGATTTTGGAGGCGGGATGAAATTTTTAAACAAATTCTTTCTCACATAATTTTATAAATACCTTCTGTAAATTTCTTTTATGGTTTTGGGATACGACGAGCCGCGTCCAACGAGGAAAAATTACGATTCTTTCCTTGAAAGATTAGTCGCCGGGCTTGAAAAATTAAACAATCCTGAAATATGCCTGATGCTCTATGGCTCTTATGTTCGTGAGGACTTCGTTCCCGGAAGAAGCGACATTGACGGAGTTTTAATTTTCCCGCGAGATGTCATAATCGGAAAAAGCGTTATGAGATACTTGTCTAAAACCATTGCAAACGCGCAAAGAGGAAACAACGTTCCAATTCAAATAACGCCAACCGACTTAAGGACAATGTCCGACGGAAGATTTAATTCATATGAAGAAAATTTCAAAAATTATTTCAAAGAAGAGGGAAAAATTATTTTTGGTCATGACTACAGAGATAGATTTAGATTTGAACCCCCCTCAATTTCAGAACAAACTCCGCTAAGATTTAATCTAAGAAAGTCAAGAATCGGTTTGTTGCATTCAGAATATGATAAAGAAAAAAATTACGGAAAATTTTTAGAAAATTTAAACAAAGCAATGAACGCCGCAAGCCGCGGCTCAAAGCAAATTCTTTTCCTGATGGACGGAAAATTAAGAAAAAACAGATTTTCTGCGCTTGACGAAATCCGTAATATCTTTCCTCAAGTTGATACTAAACCCTTGAAAAGAATAAAAGATATCTACGACAATCCTAGAAAATTGGACGGGGTTTACAAAAGCCCCATACAAGCAACGAGATTATTTTACAATTCAGTAACCTTTTTTGAAGAAATGATAAAAGCGTATCTTGACGCAAATCCACGAAGTCAAGAGAGATAATTTTGATTTCTAAATTTAATTAGAATTATTTGAAAAATGTTAATATAAAAGTAAATATGAATATTAATGGAAATTTATATCGTCGCGTCGGTTTTAGGATTAACATCTGTTCTCAAGGGCGGGTGGGCGGGGA